>JBASAN010000371.1:0-5166 GCA_049650625.1 Ornithinimicrobium sp. | reverse complement strand
CCCATCGACAGGTCGAGGGCTTCGGCGGGCGAGCTCACCAGAAACGCCACCGTGGGGCCGGAACCGGAGATCACGGCGCCGCAGGCGCCGAGATCGAGACCAGCATCGAGCACCGCTTGAAGCTGGGGCTGCAGAGAGAGGGCAGCGGGGGCGAGGTTGTTGTGCAGCGCGGCGCCCATCGCCTCGGGGTCCATGGTGCGCAAGGCTGAGGCCAGCCGCGATGACAACTGCGGGGCGCACGGCTCCTCGTCGTGGAGCCGGTCGAACTCCGCGTACACCTCTGCGGTCGACAGACCCTCCCCCGTGCTGATCCACAGCACCCAGTGAGCCGCCCCACGAGCCAGCACCGGGGAGATGGTGTCTCCGCGGCCCGCCCCGACCGCGGTCCCCCCGTGCAGCATGAACGGCACGTCGGCGCCGATGCCACGGGCGATCACTTCGAGGTCCTCGCGCAGCACGCTGAGGTCCCACAACTCAGCACAGGCCACCAGTGCTCCCGCTGCGTCGGCCGAGCCACCGGCCATACCAGCAGCCACGGGGATGTGCTTGTCGATGGTGATGGCCACGGGCCCCACCGACGATACGGAGCCGATCTCGATGAAGTCGTCGGCCCGATCGGCCAAGGCTCGCGCGGCGGCGAGGGCAATGTTGGGCCCATCGGCGGGCACCGCAGACCCGTGCGGACCTCCCATGGTGACCGACCAGTCTGCGGCGGGCTCGACACGCACCTCGTCGTAGAGGCTTACCGCCTGGAACACGGTGACCAGCTCGTGATACCCGTCGCTCCGGCGCGGGCCGACAACCAGCTCGAGATTGATCTTGCCGGGCACGCGCACGGTCACCTGCGCTGGCGTCGGCTCTGCGGTCATGCCGCCCACCCTAGGGGGAGGCCGGGCGACACACCCACTGGGATGAAGACACCGAGGCTCAGCGGAGCCTAAGACACCGCGGCCGCGATGGCAGCGAACTCGCCGATCCCCAGGCGCTCCCCCCGCAGGCTCGGGTCCACGCCCGCGGCTCGCAACACCTTCTCGGCGCCTGCCGCGCTACCCGCCCAACCAGCCAGAGCCGCGCGCAAGGTCTTGCGTCGCTGTGCGAAGGCCGCGTCGATGACGGCGAACACCTCCTCGCGCGTCGCCGACGTGCAGGGTGGCTCGCGCGTCTCCATCCGCACCAGCCCCGAGTCCACGTTGGGCGCCGGCCAGAAGACATTGCGGCCGATCCGTCCCGCCAACGAGACGTCGGCATACCAGGCGGCCTTGAGGCTGGGGATGCCGTACACCCTGGACCCCGGTGGCGCCGCGAGCCGTTCCGCCACCTCCCACTGCACCATCACCAGCACGCGGCGCAACCAGGGCATGGTGGCCAGCAGGTGCAGCACCACGGGAACGGCCACGTTGTACGGCAGGTTGGCAACCAGCACGGTGGGCTGAGGATCGGGCAGCGCCTCGACGCGCAAGGCATCCGTATGCCGAACGTCCAGCCTCTCGAGCAACTGCGGGGCGCGGGCGGCGACGGTCTCGGGTAGCTGAGCGGCGAGGACCGGATCGATCTCCAGCGCTACGACGTGCTGCGAGGCGGCCAGCAACCCGAGAGTGAGCGACCCGAGACCTGGGCCGACCTCGAGCACGACGTCATCGACCCCGATCCCGGCCGTGCGGACGATACGCCGGACGGTGTTGGCGTCGATGACGAAGTTCTGCCCCCACTGCTTGGTCGGCCGCAACCGCAGTTTCGTCGCGAGCTCCCGCACGTCATTCGCGCCCAACAACGAGTCCCCATGGTCATACGACATGCGTGCACCTTCTCAGACCTAGCCCACGGAGCACACACCAAAGTCCTTGACCGAGCCTGAACAGTTGTTTAGCATGCTGAACATGAGTTCAGTTGCCGCCGAGCCCGGCCGAGGACCCGCGGCTGACCTGACCGCGCGGGCCCGGATCCGGGACGCGGCGATGCACCTCTTCGGCGAGCGCGGTTTCCGGTCCGCCACCGTGCGGGGCATTGCTGCACGAGCCGGGGTCTCACCGGGCCTGGTGGTGCACCACTTCGGCTCCAAGGATGGGCTGCGCGAGGCCGTCGACGACCACCTGGCGGACCAGATCCGGCAGGACAAGTTCGCCACCATGACCGGCAGCATGACCCAGGACGAACAGACCACGAGGGCCTACGCGCAGGAGTTCGCGCCCGCCCTGGCCTACCTCGCCCGAGCATTGACCGAGGACGCGGTGGTCGGCCGTCACCTGTACGACCGGCTCTTCCGCGATGCGGTGGACTACCTGCGCGCGGGTGAGGAGGCGGGGCTTATCAAACCCACCGACGCCCCGCAGGCCCGCGCCGCAGCGTTGCTCAACGCGGGCCTGGGCCAGACCCTGCTGCAGCACCATCTGCACCGGGTCCTGGACGCCGACGACGCGACCGATGCGCTGATGCGCATCTCCAGGCCCATGCTCGACGTCTACACCGAGGGTCTGTTCACCGACGGTCGCGTTCGGGACCGGTGGCGCACCGCAGATCGGCAGGACGAGCCACGATGAAGACGGACACGACCGCCCCAGCTATCCACACCCTGGGCCTGTCCAAGACCTTCGGTGAGGTCCAGGCCCTCGCCGACCTGGACCTCGAGGTCCGTCGCGGGGAGGTCTTCGGTTTTCTCGGGCCCAACGGGGCGGGCAAGACCACCATGATCCGCACCGTCCTTGATCTGATCCGGCCCACCAGGGGGACATCCCGCATCCTCGGGCTGGACAGTCGGCGGGACAGCGTGGAGATCCGGCGACACATCGGCTATCTACCAGGCGACCTCGCCATGTACCCGAAGCTCACCGGGAAGGACACCTTGACCTACTTCGCGAACCTGCGCGGCGGAGTGGACTGGGCCTACGTCCACGAGCTGGCCGATCGGCTCAACGCCGACCTGGGCAAGAAGATCGCCGACTACTCCACCGGCAACCGTCAGAAGGTAGGGCTGATCCAGGCGTTCATGAACCGTCCGGAGCTGATCATCATGGACGAGCCCTCGACCGGGCTGGACCCCCTCGTCCAGCAGGAGTTCCAGGCCATGATGCGCGAGCTCGCCGAGCAAGGTCACACCGTGTTCCTGTCCAGCCACACGCTCTCGGAGGTGCAGCGCTCGGCCGACCGGGTCGGCATCATCCGCAGCGGTCAGCTCATCGACGTGGAGAGCGTGCACGACCTGCGCTCCAAGGCGATCCGACGGGTCGAGCTGGTCTTCGACGCCCCGGTGCCTGCTGGCGACTTTGCGGACATCGTGGGGGCTCGTGACGTCGAGGCCCACGAGCACAGTGTGCGGCTGTCCTTCGACGGCAACATGGACGAGCTCCTCGGAGTCGCTACGGGCCGACATCACCTCATCGACATCAACAGCGAGGAAGCCGACCTCGAGGAGATCTTCCTGGCCTACTACCGAGACCCGGGGGCGAGCGCCTGATGTTGCTCTCGGTCTTCACCTACTCGGTGCGCGACCGACTGGCCGGCATCGTGTTGGGATCGTTCGCGATCGCGGTGCTCCTCTGGTTCTCCCTGCTTGTGTACGCCGACGTCGATCTGACCTTCTACTACGACCTCCCCCCTGCCCTCTTGGACGCGATGGGCATCTCCCCTGAGATGGGCGGGGTCGGGGGAATCGCCTTCGGTGCGATGTACAACCTGATGGGGGCCATGATGCTGGCGGGGGTAGCGATTGCCATCGGCACCGCGGCGGTGGCCGGAGAGGAGCAGGAGGGCACGCTCAGCCTCCTTCTGGGTAACCCACGCAGCCGTAGCGCTATCACGGGCTCCAAGATCGCCGCCTTGCTCGCCTTGACCAGCATGGGCGCGGTTCTGCTCTACGCCGCCGGTGTGCTCGTGCCGCGCCTGGTCGGGACCAGCACCGAGGGGGTACACGTTGGCGCCTTGGTCGTCCATCTCTTCGCCAACGCCGTGTTCTGGGGGATGCTCGCGCTGGCCATCGGCGCCTGGACCGGCCAACCAGCGATCGCCGGCGGCACGGCAGGGTCCGTGATGGTGGTGTCATGGCTGGCTGCATCGACGCTGCCGATGCTCTCCGGCGGCGACGCCATCGCACGGTTCTTCCCCTGGTACTGGTTCAACTCCTCCTCCCCGGAGATCAATGGCGTCAACCCTGCGCACCTGGGGGTGCTGCTCGGCGCCTCGGTGGCGCTCATGGCGCTGAGCCTGGCCGGGGTGAACGGCCGTGACCTACGGTCCGGTGGGAGCAGGGTCACCGTCCTGGACCGGCTCCGCAGCAACCCGCGAACCGCCGCCCTGGCCGATCGCATCGGCGGGCAGGCCAGGGTCTCTTCCATCACCACCAAGACAGCCTCGGACCATCAAGGACTGACGACCGTGGTGGGCGCCGTTGCGCTCTCCATGGGTCTGCTGATGCCGATCTTCTATACCTTCCTCCCCGACGGCACCAGCGAGTTCTTCGGACAGCTGCCGGACTCGCTGATCGCGATGATCGGCGGGGTCGACATGTCCACCCCCGAGGGATTCCTGCAGGGCGAGGTCTTCTCCATCACCGTGCCGATCGCGATCATCACGCTGACCGCCGTGGTCGGTGCGCGGTCCTTGGCCGGTGAGGAAGAGACCCGCACCATGGGGCTGCTACTGGCCAGCGCCGTGCCGCGCTACCGGGTGGTGCTCGACAAGGCGCTGGCGATGGTGGCGCTCGCCTGCGTCGTGGGCGCGATGACCTTTGTCGGCAGCGGCGCGGGGGTCTTGCTGGCCCGCCTCGACGTCTCGATCCTGAACCTCCTGGCCATCAGCGTGCTGGTCACCCTGCTCGGCATCGTCTTCGGGGCAGTGGCCCTGGTGGTGAGCGCGGCCACGGGACGAGTGCGCTGGGCCACCAGTACTGCGGCGTTCGCCGGGCTGGCCGCATACGTCGTGCAGTCTTTCCTGCCGCTGTCGCAGCGGTACGCCGAGTGGGCCGTCGTCACGCCTTTCCATTTCTACCTGGGAAGCGACCCGCTCACCCGTGGTATGCCGTGGGGCGACGCCGCAGTGCTCGTCGGTGTGGCGGTCGCACTGGTGGTGGTGGCCATCCCCCTGTTCGAACGACGCGACCTCCGCGGCTGACGACCGCAGCCAGCGAGGAGCGTCTTGCTCGGAGGGTGCCGGTATCGACGCAGACTCCCCCTC
>JBASAN010000370.1:0-7372 GCA_049650625.1 Ornithinimicrobium sp. | reverse complement strand
AACTCCGCCATGATGCGCTTCTCACGACGTTGAGCGGCACGGGTCAGCATGGCGTCACGGGCCATTGCTCCACCGATCGCGGCACATCCGACCACGATGGCCAGAGCCAACACCGGGGCCCCTCGCGCCCACCACAACAGCGAAGCAATGCACGCCATACCCACCGCGGCAGCGATCGCCCATATCACTTGCTGTATGCGAAAGCCCTCGACGTCTTCGTCGGCATTCGCTCGCATCAGGCGGCGGTTCACCGACTCGGTTCCTCCCAAGAAGCGGTCCAGCCTGGACGCCAGCCGGGCCGTCACCGGGTGAACCATCTCACCGAAGCGGACCTCCGCTCGCTCCTGGTAAAGCAGGCGCGAACGTCGAGGTGCTCGATCGAGGTAGGGCTCGACCCGAGCACTCAGGTCGACCTTGCGCGCCAGGGGTAGCCCGCGGAGCACGAGATATATGCCGGCCGCAAAGATTGCGCCGAGGAAAGCACCGCTCAGCGACACCCACTCGCTCATCGCAGGACCCGCTGTTCTTCCGGTAGACGTCCTAGATGGATCATCAGCCGATAGGCCACGAGGGAGAGCCCGGCTCCTACGGCCAAGATCAGCACCCCGACCGGTTCGCGGTAGGCCAGGAGGGCCGAGTCCCGGAAGGCCATCATGACCAGCACCAACCATGGCGCAGCGAGAGCTAGGCGGGCGGCGTTGACGGTCCAGCTCTGGCGCGCTTCCAGCTCGGCCCGCGAACGTGCGTCCTCCCGAAGAAACTGCGATAGCGCGCGCAAGACACGGCCGAGGTCACTACCGCCCACCTCGCGCGCAATCCTTAGCGCTTCGACCAACCGGTCGGCTACCGGATCAGCCAGGCGCCCTTTGAGTGCATCGAGGGATTCGCTGAAGCGACCCGTCGCTCGGTAGTCGTCGGCGAACAACCCGAAGGCCGGACGCAGCTCCTCCGGGCCTCGATCGGCCAACTGCACCAGCGCCTCAGGCAGCGCCAGGCCGGCTCGCACGGCCGACGAGACATGGTCCACGACGTCGGGCCAGACCTCGCGCAGCTCGGCTCTGCGAGATCGGGCGCGCATACGGATGTACGCCACAGGGCCGTATCCAGCCATGGCGGCGAAAGCCACCGCGATCGCCGGGACAGTCGTCAGGGCGTACGCCAGAATCAGCGTGACCAGCCCCAGCATGATGGACACGCTGACCAACGCTCTCGCAGTCAGTCCGCGAACCCCGGACAGCGCAATATCGTCGGACAGCGTTCGAAGGAGCGAGGGCCGCGTGTGCGTGGCTACGCCGCGAACCGGTCGGGGCCACCAGGACCACCAGATGCAGGCGAGGCCGACTCCGAAGGTCAGGCCCAGCAGTACGCCACTCACGTGGAACCCCCGAGGAGATCGGCGAGGTCGTAGCCAGCGCGTTCAAAACGTTCCTCGCGAGGCGGGTATCCCTGCTGACGGACCAGCGCACCACGCTGTCGCGTGAAGAGGTCCGCAACCTCGATGACCTCACCCTCGGCTCGGCCCGGCAGGGCCACGATCTCCTGCACCCGGCGGTGACCGTCGGCCTGCAGCGCGACCTGCACGACGATATCGATGGAGCTGGCCACCGTGGGCACCACGAAACTACTGCTGACGTTGGGCCCGGCCAGAAGCGGAAGCGTGCACATCTTCGTGATGGCTTCGCGCGCGCTGTTGGCGTGGATAGTGCACATTCCCGGCAACCCGGAGTTCAGGGCAATCAACAGGTCCAGACTCTCGGACTCACGGACCTCACCCACAAGAATGCGCGAAGGCCGCATTCGCAGGGCTTCCTTGACCAACCGGCGCAACGGGATCTCCCCGGTGCCTTCTAGGCTCGACTGGCGACACTGCAGGCCCGCGACGTCCCTGAGCGGCACTTTCAGCTCGAAGACCTCCTCGCACGTGATGACCCGCTCCTGCTGAGGGATGGCTGCCGCTAGACAGTTCAACATCGTCGTCTTGCCCGCTTGCGTTCCGCCGGCGACCAGCACGTTCAGGCCACTGGCGACGGCCGCGCTCAAGAACCGTCCGGCCTGGGCGGACACTGTCCCGAGGCGCACCAGATCGTCCATATCGTCGGCGGCGACCACGAACTTGCGAATGTTCACGGCCCAATGCCGACGGGTGATGTCCGGAATCGCAACGTGCAGTCGTGAGCCGTCCGGCAATGAGGCATCGACGAAAGGTGAACTCAGATCGACCCGCCGCCCCGAGGTCCGAAGCATGCGTTCGACCAGGTCCTGCACCTGCTGCTCCGTCAGGAACGTCGGTGTCAGCTCGGATCTGCCGTGACGAGCAATGAAGACCCGAGCAGGTTCGTTGATCCAGATCTCTTCGACGCTCGGGTCGTCCAGATAAGGCTGCAAAGGCCCATAGCCGGCCACCGAGTCGAGTAACAGTCGTTGCATCTCGACCGCATCCCCCAAGGCCGGCAACCCACCGATCAGCGCACGCTCGTCATACTCTGCGACCGCCTCGCCGATCACGGCGCGAACGGCCACATCGTCGCGCACAGGGTCCAACCGTCGGCGTCTGATCAGTTCACGGACATCCTCTTCCAGGGATGCCAAAGTCGCTGAGGACATACAGAGGTTCCTCGTCTCATCAGTCAGCACCCGTCACGAGGTGCACGGCACGCAAAGGCGGCCCAAGCAATTTCTGATCGGTAAGATAGCGGCTAGAGCGAGGGTTTGGCAGCCCGTGTTTCCGCTTCTGTGGATAAGAACTCCAGCCGCGAAACGCCGTGTGGCTGACCGTGTGCATGAATTCTTCTGCGCGACACAGGTATTCGCGTTGTGGCGCCTACGCTTCTCTCTTCCGCACGAGAAGTATCCGCGGAGAAGCTAGTCGAGCTGGCCCATCCGGAAGGCCGCGATGATCACGACCACACCGGTCGCTAGCACTGCGACCGCGACCGCCGTGGGGGCGAACTGGAACAGCGCCAGTCCCAGCGGAATCATCAACCCGTTGAATGCCATCGCCGGGGCCTGAGCGCGCGGGTGTCGGGCCCACAGTCCCGCGCTGACGTAGCCCAGGCCGATGACGAACACCAGCATCGTGACGATCGACATGATCACCACCACCGGGTCACTGCCCTCCCCCAAGAGCAGCTCGACGGCGTAGAACCCAGCGAAGCCGGCAATGACGAGAGCCTCCAGCCCGACCAGGATGGCGGCCAGTCGCCCCGCAGACTGCTGTCGTGCGGTCGGCTCAGCGGGCGTTGTCACGACCAGCACTGTAGTCGGCGGCTCCTGACCGATGTGCGCGCCGGTGAGCGCTGCGGATGCGCGGAGAGCGCGCACATCGGTCAGGAGCCAGGGCAAAACCTCTGGGGGTATAGCGACTAGCCGCGGCCGTGCGAGGCGCGAGACCGCCGGGTCAGCGAGTCGACCGTCACGGCCAGCAGCAGCACCGCACCGGTCACCATGAAGCGCACCGAGGAGTCCAGGCTCAGCAGGCTCAGGCCGGAGCTGATCGACTGGATGACCAGGATGCCGAGCAGCGCCGCCCAGGCCGAGCCACGCCCACCGAAGAGGCTGGTGCCACCGATGACCGCAGCGGCGATGGCGTTGAGGTTGGTGTCCGCGCCACCGCTGGACTGGTTGGCCGTGGCCAGGCGTGCCGCGGCGAACAGACCGCCGACGGCCGCGAACGTCGAGCAGGCCGCAAAAACGCTGAGGTAGACCGCGCGCACGTTGATCCCGGCCCGCCGTGCGGCCTCGACGTTGCCGCCGATGGCCATCACCGAGCGCCCCCACGGCGTCTTGCGGATCGCGATGTCGGTCAGGAAGACCATCAAGATGAAGGTCAGGAACATGACCGAGACGCCGCGGTCCTGGTTCAGCACGTAGGCACCGGCCACGGCGATCACCACGACGACCGCGGTCCCGACGAAGAGGGACGTCTGCGAGCGCGGGGTCAGGCCGGCCGCCTGCCGGGAACGGCTGTCGAGCAGCCCGGCGGCGACGTAGGCCGCGGCGCACGCCACGATCAGCACGTAGGACAGCCAGTGCGGCAGGAACCAGGCCTGGGCGAACTTCACCAACCCGGAGCTGAACGGGATGTTGATCGACCCCGCATCGCCCAGGATCCACAGCTGCAGACCCAGGAAGCCCAACAGCCCGGCAAGGGTGATCACGAAGCTGGGTACACCCCACTGGGTGTAGACCCAGCCGTAGAACAGCCCGACGAGGAGGCCGGCGACCAGCGAGGCCAGCAGAGCCAACGGCAGCGCCCACCCCTGTTGCACGAAGGCCACCGCCACCACGGCTGCGGAGACGCCACTGACCGAGCCGATCGACAGGTCGATCTCGCCCAGCAGCAGGACCAGCACGATGCCGAGGGCCAAGGTCCCGATCGCGGCCGACTGCAGGGTGAGGTTCACCAGGTTGCGGCTGGACAGGAAGGCGGGGTTCAGCGCTTGGAAGACCCCCCAGATGATGACCAGCCCGATGATCACAGGCAGCGAGCCGAGCTCACCGGAGCGCAGCCGGTTGACGAAGGACGACACCGCCCCGCCCATACCCTTGTTGGCGATCAACCGTTCGTCGGCGCGGTCCGCCGCCACTTCCTGGGCTGGAGCCGCCTCCGGTGACGCTGTGGGATCACTCATGCGGTCTCCTCCTGCTCCTGGCTGCGGCGGTGGGCGCGCGCCGAGACGGCATTGTTCGTCGCCCCGGTGATGGCGGCGATGACTTCCTGGCTGGTGGTGTGGGCGACAGTGAAGGTGCCGTTGTTGCGCCCCAGCCGCAGCACGACGACGCGGTCGGCGACCGCCATGACATCGGCCATGTTGTGGCTGATCAGCAGCACTCCCAGGCCACGCTCACGCAACCGCTCGACCAGGTTCAGCACTTCAGCCGTCTGAGCCACCCCCAGCGCCGCGGTGGGCTCATCGAGCATCACCAGCTGGGGGTTGCCGAGCAGCGAACGGGCGATCGCGACCGTCTGCCGCTGCCCTCCGGACAGGCTCGCCACGGGGATGCGCACCGACGGGATCCGCGCCGACAGCTCTTTGAGCAGCTGCCAGGACTGCCGTTCCATCTCCGTCTCGTCGATCTGACCCCGGCGCACGATTTCGCGGCCGAGGAACAGGTTGCCGACGACGTCGAGGTTGTCGCACAGAGCGAGGTCCTGGAAGACGGTGGCCACGCCGAGCTTCTGCGCTTCCGCCGGTCCTTTGACCTTCGCCCGCTTGCCGGCGATCTCCAGAGTGCCGGAGTCAGGGGTATGCACTCCGGAGATCGCCTTGATCAGGGTGGACTTTCCGGCACCGTTGTCGCCGACGAGGGCCACCACCTCCCCGGCGCGAACGTCCAGGGTGATGTCGCTCAGAGCCTGCACCGCGCCGAAGCGCTTGGAGACTCCTTCCAGCGACAGAACCGTGGTGCCCACGCCAGGGTGGGTGGTGGGGGAACTCATTGCAGACCGATCTCCGCGCAGGCGTCGGCGTACTCGGCGGTGCAGATCTCGTCCACGGTGTAGAACTCGTCGGCCACCACGGTGTCGGCGATGTTGTCGGCCGTGACCGCGACAGGGTCCAGCAGCGTGGTGGGCACGCCCTCCATGTCGGTGGAGGACTCCGGCTCCTCGCCACGAGCCAAGGCCAGAGCAGCAGCAGCTGCATCCTGGGCCTCCGGGACGATGGCCTTGTAGACCGTCATCGCCTGGTCACCAGCGACGATGCGCTGGATCCCGGCGAGCTCGGCGTCCTGACCCGTCACCGGGGGCAGGGGGTCGACACCACCACCCTTCATGGCCGTGATGACACCGCCGGCCGTGCCGTCGTTGGCGGCGTAGACGCCGGAGACACCGGACATGTCCAGGGCGCTGAGCTGTCCCTCCATCCACTGCTGGGCCTTGTCAGGGCTCCAGTCCGGGGTGTCGAACTCGGCGGCGACGGTGTAGGCACTGTCGTCCAGCACGGAGTGCGCACCCTCCTTGAAGAGCGCAGCGTTGCCGTCGGTGGGTGAGCCGTTGACCATCACCACGTCACCGGAGTCCTTGCCCTCGTCCTCCATGATCGAGACCAAGGTCTCGGCCTGGAGCTGTCCGACCTTCGCGTTGTCGAACGACACGTAGTAGTCCGCACCCTTGACCAGTCGGTCGTAGGCGACGACCGGCACGCCCTGCCCCTGTGCGTTGGCCACCATCGCTTCTCCCGCGGTCGCATCCACCACGTCGAGCACCATGACGTCCACGCCCTGGGAGATGGCCGCCTCGGCCTGCTCCTGCTGCTTCACGGCGTCCTGGTCGGCGTTGGAGTAGATGATGGTGCAGTCCGGGCAGTCCTTCTTGATCGCCTCTTCGAACAACGGACGGTCGAAGGCCTCGTAGCGGGCCGTCTTCGACTCCGGCAGCAGCAGCCCGATGGTGAAGGCCTCACTGCTGGCCTCGGAGTCGCCGCCTCCGCCCCCATCGCCCGAACTGGCGCTGTCGTCCGAGCCGCAGGCTGCCAGCGTCGTGATGAGTAGTCCGGAGAGCGCCAAAACGGTGGCGCGTCCACGTTTCTGAACGGTCATCTGTGTGTCCTTCGTCGAGGGCCGTCGTCGTTGGCGGCGCTTGAACCCAAGTGAGCCACAACTCCCGCTATGAAGTCAAGACTTGAATTCAATCGATTCCGGGAGTCCATGCTCGGCCGCCACGAAACAACCGCGAAGGTCCGCATCGGCCCCCAAAGTCGATCCCTCGAGTCGCACCGTGGCGGCGGCGCTGGGCAGCGCGTGACGCTGCAGGGCGGCTCGCATCGGACCCAGCACCCACTCCTGCCCCCTCGTCAGCTCTCCCCCGAGAGCGATCACCTCGGGGTTGAACAGGTTGACCAATCCGGACACCGCGACGCCGAGGTGTTGCCCGGCATCCGCGAGGACCCGCCGGCACCCCTGATCCCCTCGGGCAGCCAAGGACAGCACGTCTCCGTAGCGCATGTCCCCATGACTGACCCGCACCGCATCCGTGATCGCACGGGCCCCGACGAAGGTGTCCAGGCATCCGCGGTTGCCGCAGGTGCAGATGGCTCCGTTCTCGTCGAGGGTCAGATGCCCGAGCTCCCCAGCCGTCCCACTCGACCCCCGATACAGCTCCCCGCCCAAGATCAGGCCGGCCCCCACGCCATACCCCACGCTGATGAAGCATCCGTTGCTCACGCCCTGCAGAACCCCGGCCCGCAGCTCCCCCAGCGCGGCCATGTTGGCGTTGTTGTCGAGCATGACCGGTGCCGCGAGCTGGTCCTCCAGCGCGTTCATCAGCGACAAGCCGCTCCACCGCGGCAGCAGCAGCTCCGAGCCCACCTGGCCGCT
This sequence comes from Ornithinimicrobium sp., assembly GCA_049650625.1. Lineage (GTDB taxonomy): Bacteria > Actinomycetota > Actinomycetes > Actinomycetales > Dermatophilaceae > Ornithinicoccus. Next base: position 55 of record JBASAN010000370.1, on the reverse strand, counting down.
GACCGTGTCCACCGGGGCCTGCAACCCCACCCCAACGGCCCGCAGGTCCGAGACC
>JBASAN010000369.1:0-6371 GCA_049650625.1 Ornithinimicrobium sp. | reverse complement strand
CCGGGCGCCATCCCGCGGGGCTAGGGCCTGGTTACAGGTCGTGGGCGGGTCTGCGGACTCGCCCCCGACCTGTGCCTGATCCTTCAGGATGAGTCCGGATCGAGCAGGTGGCGAAAGGCCTCGAGGTTGGCCGTGGACTCCCCCCGCTGCACCCGCCAGTCCCATTCCGTGCGCATCGCACTGAGGAAGCCCAGGGCGAGCAGGTCGTTGAACGGCTCATCGCAGGCCCCGAGCACCGCCCCGAGCAGCTCGTCGAGAAACGTCTCACCGATGAGCTCAGGCGGGAACTGGCCCACCAGGAAGACGTCACCCGAGGTGTCGATGGCGTAGCTGATGCCCGGCAGCCGAAGGTTGCGGCGCAGCAGGAACGCGTAGACCCCGTGGTGGTTCTCGTCCGGGTTGCGCACCACGAAGGCTCGGAGCCGCACCGTGCGACGGCGGACGACGAGCGAGACGACGGTCCTGAGTTTGCGCTCTCCCGGCAACGTCAGCACTGTCTCGCCGGCTCGGGTGCCCTCTTCCCAGTCGACCGACAACGCGTCGAGGGCCTCGCGCAGCGCCTGCGTCGCGTCCGAGCTCACGGCACCAGGGCGGCGGGCAGGTCACTCAACACGCGGGCCTCGTCGATCCCTTTGTGCTCATCGCGGGGCTGGGGATCGCCCGCAGCCTGCACCGCTGCGGCATAGACCTTCTCCAGCTCATCAACGGTGTGCTCCCAGCTGAACCGCTGGGCGTGCTCAGGTCCCAGCGTCGCCGCCCGGGTAAGCCGATCGGGGTCGGTCAGCATGCCGCTCATCGCCTCGGCCCACTCCTGGGGGTCGTGACCGTCGATGAGCTGGCCGGCCTCGCCGATGGCCACGGGTAGGCCCCCGACCCGAGCCGCCAAGACGGGCGCTCCGCTGGCCAGAGCCTCGATCGCTACGAGACCGAAGGACTCGCTGTAGGAAGGGATGGCGACGATATCTGCCGCCCGATACCACTGCGCCAGCATCGGCCGAGAGACCGGCGGCACCACGTGGACCACGTCGCTGATGTCGAGCTCCGCCGCGAGGTCGTCCAGCCATGCAGGTGCTTGGACCCCCGAGCCGGACAATCCTCCGAGCACGGCCACGACCAGCCGTTCCCTCAGCGACGGGTCGTCGGCCAGCAGCGCCGCCGCCGCTCGCAGGAGGACATCGGGTGCTTTGAGCCGCTGGACGCGACCGACGAACAGCAACACCACGGCGTCCTGCTCCAGACCGACCTGCGACCGTGCGGCGCCTTGGTCACCGGGGCTGAAGACGTCCAGGTCCACTCCCGGGTTGACCACACGGACCCGAGCCGGGTCCGCGCCGTAGAGGTCGATCAGCTGCTGTGCTTCCTGGTCGGTGTTGGCGATCAAGGTCGCAGCGGCTTCGACGACCTGCTCCTCGCCGATCTCGCGGCCCCTCGGCTCGCTGCGATCCCCGTGGGCCAGCTCTTGGTTCTTCACTCGCGCCATGGTGTGCATGGTGTGGACGAGCGGCACGTTCCACCGGTCCGATGCCAACCAGCCGACCTGACCGGAGAGCCAGTAGTGAGAGTGGATCAGGTCGTACCACTGCTCGGGATGGGCCGCCGCGATCCGCATCATCCCGGCGGCGAAGGCGCACAGCTGACCCGGGAGATCGTCCTTGTCCAGGCCCTCGAACGGCCCAGCCGGCACATGGTGCACGAGCACCGCGTCGCCCAGGGCCTCGGGGTCCAGCGCCACGACGTCGGCTTGCCCACCGTCGGTGGCTCGGGTGAAAATCTCGACCTGGGTGCCACGGGCCGCCAGGAGGCGAGCCGTCTCCACAACGTAGACGTTCAGCCCCCCGGCGTCCCCGGTGCCCGGTTGCTCCAACGGTGAGGTGTGCACGCTCACCATGGCCACACGGCGAGGCCGGGGATGCTGCGGGTCACTCATCCGCTCAGTTTGGCACGCTCCGCGCAGGCCCTCTCCCCGGACCGCACTTCGGGTCCAGAGGCTGCTCGGGGGGCTGGTGCGCTGCATCGTGGGTCCAGGGCTGCCTGATCCGGCGCCACGCGCCCCACGAACGCGCGTGCGGGGTTGCCGAGACGACGTCGTGGCTGACGGGGTCGATGGAGCGTGGCTAGTCAGCCGCGGGGGCACGACGCGCAGCGTGACCAGCGGCCAGGGCCATCCCGCAGGCAGCCCCGAGACCGTTGGCCAGCACGTCGTCGACGTCGAACACGCGGTAGGCGCAGTCGTAGAGGAACCACAGTCCCGTGCCCTGGGTCATCTCGATGCCCAACGAGCACCCCACGGCCACGCCCAGGGCCGCCCACGCCCGACCAGGCAACAACCGCCACAGCAGGAACCCCAGCGGCACGAAGAGGACGACGTTGAGCACCACCTGCCACAACGCCGGATCCGCCAGCAGGACCAGCCCACGGGAGGACTCGCCGGCGCCGACCTCGGTCAGGAAGTGGAACGGCATGAGCTGTATGCCGGCGCCCCCGTCCCCACTGGCGCAGCGCTGTCGCATCGCCTCACCGGAGGGAAGGGGCAGGACGGTATACGCCAGCACGGCGGCTGCGTAGGAGAGCACCGCTGCGGCCTTGCCGGCGCGGACGAACCCGGATCGGGCCGACTGGGAGCCGGTGGCGATGAAGGGCACGGCCATCACCAGCACGAACAGCGCCACCACGCCGACGACAGCAAACCCGGGGGCTAGGCGGTCCAGCATCAGTCGCGCTGGTAGTCGTCCTCGAGTCGCTCGATGTCGCTCTCCGCGAAGTCACCGAACGCGATCTCCAAGACTCTTCCGGGCCGGTCGCCACGGTTGGCCACACGGTGCGCACATCCCACGGGGATGAACACCAGCTCCCCGGAAGCGGCCTGCCACGCGGCGTCACCGACGACGACGTCCAGGGGGTGGTCGAGGATCTGCCACAGCTCGGCCCGGCGGTCGTGACGTTGCAGCGACAACCGGTGACCTGGTTGCACGGTGATGGTCTTCACCGTGCACGGCTCGTTGGCCACGAACTGCTCGAAGTGGCCCCAAGGCCGCACCGAGGTGCGCACCTGGTGGGCGAGGTCTCGACCGACGGGGTCGGGTCCGGTCGACTCCACCTGCATACCTCTGCTCACATCACTCACGCTCGGTCGTGTTCGGGCCTGCCTGCGCGTGCTCGGCCAGGAAGTCCCCCACCCGTTGGCGGACCCGATCACGATGGGCCCACATGATGCCACCTTCGGGCAGGACCTCCAGATCGGCGTGCGGCAGTAGGCCGGCGAGCCGGTCGGCCGCATCGACCGGATGGATGGGGTCACCCTCGGCCGCCAGGATCAACACCGGCGCCTGCACCCTCCGCAGCGCCTCGGGATCCTCGACGGCTCGCTGTCCGGGCATCCGAGCCAGGGCCTCGCGAGCCGAGCCGGTCATCAGCCGTTCGGCCTGCCCCCGGCACCACCGCAGCACCCGGGGGTCCTGGGCGGAGGTAGCGGGCTCGGAGGCCACGAGATGGGCCGTCACGGCCTCGACGTCTCCGCTGGCCACGACGGTGGCCAGAGCCTCGAAGGCGACAGCTGCCTTATCGCTTCGCGGGCGGTCCACGGGTGCGGGCAGGATGAGGACGAGAGCCTCGAAGCGCTTCGGGTCACGGGCCAGTCCCGCGCAGAGCGCCCCGGCGCCCATGCTGATCCCGAGGGCCGCGGTCGCCTGCACCTCATCGGCTGCGGACCATACTTCTGCAGCCAGCGCACGGTAGGTCCACTCGGCCGGCGGGCTCGAGGTCCCGTGGCCGGCGATGTGCAGGAAGGTCTGTCGGCCCGGCGCGAGACCGGCGTAGGGCCGGGTCGTGTCGATGGAGCCACCCAACCCGTGAACGAAGAGGGTGCAGGGTTGCCCGGAGCCACGGGTCAAGGACTCCAGAGGCCCGTACGGTCCAGGGATCTCAGCGGTATGCGCAGGGCTGAGCCCTACCACGGGCCGTAGGGGCCCATCTGGGTGCCACGGTTGTTGCGGCCCCGGAGCGAACGCACGGCCGGACGGACATCCGTCAGGTAGATGGCGGCGGCGACGAAGCCGATGAGGCCGAAGAGGTTGAGCGGGTTCATCACCGACACGAAGCCGAGGAGGGCCGCGACCACAGTCACCGCCGTCCAGAATCCCTTGGTCCGCTTCCCGGCCGCCACGAACGCGTCCGCGCGGGTGGTCACCGCGTCGATCGCGGCCCACAGCTCCAGCACCAACGCTGCCACGCCGAGGAGGAGGGCGACGGAGGCTTGGGCGGAGAACAACGAGAAGTCAGGCACGCATCAAGCCTACGGGCCGAAGTTGAAAGGAACCTCCGACGGTGCAAGAAACCTCCGACGCGACCCGACGTGGTCGACTCGGTGAACGGCGGCTAGGTGTCGACAATGAGGGTGAATGGCCCGTCGTTCACCAGGGAGACGTCCATCTGGGCGCCGAAGGTGCCCGTGGCCACGTGGATACCGCGATCGCGCAATGCGTGAGCCACGGCGTCGACCAGCGGCTCGGCCACATCGCCCGGAGCCGCCGCGCTCCAGGACGGTCGACGGCCCTTCCTCGTCGTGCCGTACAACGTGAACTGACTCACCACGAGCACAGCCGGTGGGGTGGCTGCGGGCCGCGGCGGTGGATCGCTGCGCTGCGCGGCGCTGTCTGCCACCGTGTCCTGGATCGACGTGTCATCGGCCAGTATCCGCAGCTCGGCGATCTTGCGGGCCATCGTGACCACGTCGTCGTCACCATCCGTGTGGGTAGCCGCCACCAGCGCGAGCACCCCCGACCCGATCTCGCCCACGATCCGCCCTTCGACGCTCACGCTCGCCTGGTGCACCCGCTGCAGGACGGCTCGCACGTCAGCGCTCGCTCGTCCCGTAGAGATCGACCGCGTCGAGGGACCCCACGCGCCGCCCGTGGCCCAGGACCGGGGTGTCGACGATCTGGGCGAACGCGTCGCCGTCGCCGTGCACACCGAGAGCTTGCAGGGCCTTCACCACGACAGCAGCCCGGACCCGAGCGCTACCGTCGGTGATCTTGACCGCCACCCCCCGACCGTCCGGCAGGCCCACGGCCTACACCGCCTCTGCTCCGTCCTTCGCGACCAACCCGGGCACCGCTTCCATCAGCGCGCTCACGTCCCGACCGGTGCCGCCGACGAAACGCGGATGGGCACTCATCGCGCTCGCCACCCGGCCCTGAGGGGTGAACCCCGGAGCAGCAGCCATCGCCCCGAAAGCCCGCGCCAGACCGGCCAGACTGATCGCCATCACCGGAGCCCCACAACCATCGACCCCGGTCGCTGCGACCGGCTCGCCCGACAAGTCCTCGATGGCAGTCGCCATGGCGCGCTGCAACCGGTGGTCGGGATGCAGATAGGTGCTCATCTCCCAGCCCGCAGCCACGCAGGTCACCATCATCGCGGCGTGCTTGCCGGAGCAGTTCTGGGCGATCGACTCGACTCCGTGGCCGGCGGCGATCCAGCGACGCTTGACCCCGTCGTCGTAGGGATAGTCGGGGGTGTTCTGCAGGTCCGCCTCGGTCAATCCCTCGTCCGCGAGCGCCAGGATGCGCCGGACGCCGTCGAGATGGAAGTCTTCCCCGTTATGGCTGGCGCTGGCCAACGCCAGCAGCTCACCGTCGATCAGGGCGCCCGATCGCAGCATCGCAACCGCCTGCATGGGCTTGTTCGACGAGCGTGGATAGATCGGTATGTCGTGGGGCCCGTGTCCGAAGATCACGGAGCCGTCGGCGTCGGTGGCGACGACGATGCCGTGGTGCACCGACTCGACCAGACCGGAGCGGGTCATCGTCGCCACCACGGGCGCCTCGCCCAATGCGCTGTAGGAGCTCATTCGGATCACCCTAGTGGCGTCGCTTGATCCCCAGGAGTGCGCGCGCGTCGGTCGTGGACATGGCCGGTCGTTGCATGGTCTCGGCCAGGGAGGCAACCCGCTGCACCAGCTCCACGTTGTGCTGCACCGGCACACCGCGAGCCATCATCAGATTGTCTTCCATGCCTACCCGCAGATGGCCCCCCATCGCCAGGGCGACCGCTGCGATGGGCAGGTGGGCTCGTCCGATGCCGGTGGCTGACCAGCTGGTGACCTGCTCGGGCAGGGCGTTCACGCCGGCGACCAGTGCCGGCACCGTGCCCGGCATACCGCCCGGCACACCGGTCACGAAGTCGACGTGCACCCGTCCACCGAAGGGCAGCCCGTGGGTGTCGAGCAACCGGCCCAGGGCAGTGACGTGCCCCAGGTCGAACAGCTCGAACTCGGGCACGACCTCACGTTCCTGCGCCTGGACGTAGAGCTCGCTCATGAAGGGGTAGGGGTTGCTGAAGACGTCGTCGCCGAAGTTGACCGTGCCGCAGGT
>JBASAN010000368.1:0-1653 GCA_049650625.1 Ornithinimicrobium sp. | reverse complement strand
GGCGGTCAGTGACCGTCCGCAGCGGATCTTCGAGGTGGTCCGCGAGGTCATCACCGAAACCGGCGCGGTAGCCGGGAAGCAGCGCCGGGCGCTGGACTCCACGATCCTCGACGACGCGGTCGCCCGTCAGGACACCGTCACCCAGCTGATCGCCCAGATCCGCCGGGTGGGCCGCGAGGTGCCCGGCGCGAAAGACCTGCTCGTGGTGCACTGCACCCGGCTCGCTGCGCTGACCGGGCAGGACTACAACGCGACAGGGAAGCCGCCGATCGCCTGGGACGACCAAGCTGCCCGCGATGAACTGGTCACGGCGCTGGTCGGCGATGCACTCGCCCTGCTCGCCGCCCTCGACGTCGAGCAGATCACCAAGGCGGGTGGGAAACCAGCCGACGCGGTCGCGTTGCTGGCACTTGTCGCCGGCCAAGACGTTGAACCTGCCGAGGACTCCGATGGCACCGACGGCCGCTGGCGCATCGCGCGGAAGACGGCACCGGATCGGGTCATCTCGACTGTGGACCCCGATGCCCGACATGCCCACAAGACCCGCGAACGCCGCCAGGACGGCTACAAGGACCACGTCGTGGTTGAACCCGACACCGGCCTGACCACAGTGTGCGAGCTGACCAAGACCAGCGGGCCGGCCAACTCCGACGCGGCGGTGGGCGCTGAACTCGTCGTGGCTGATCCCACCATCGGCAAAGACGGCATCGAGGCGCCCATCGAAGTGCTGGGGGATTCGGCCTACGCCAGCGGCGACATGCTCCACACCCTGGACCAGAGGAACTGGATCCCGCTGGTCAAGCCGTGGCCACTGCGCCTCGCTGTCGCGGGCGGCTTCACCATCGACGACTTCACCTATGACATCGCCGCCGACACGTTGACGTGTCCGGCTGGTCTTACCCGGAGCCCCTCGGTGAAGGGAACTGTGACCTGCGGTGTTGCTTGCCGGGGCTGTGCGCTGCGTGAGCAATGCACCACCGCCGCCGACGGACGAGCCGTGCTGCTCGGCGAGCACCATCAACTCCAACGTGAGCACCGCAAACGAGCCGCCGACGCAGGTTTCCAGACCACGTATCGACAGCACCGCCCGATGGTCGAACGCTCGATCGCCTGGCTCACCAGAGGTAATCGACGAGTGCCGTACCGCGGGATCGAGAAGAACAACAGCTGGCTCCACCACCGAGTGGCCGCCCTCAATCTGCGCCGACTTCTCGCGATGGGACTCAAGATGGAGGACGGAGCCTGGGCGCTGGCCTGAAGGCCGCAGTGGGCCACCCAACCACCCCCTGCAGCCCGTCGCAGCCCCGCGCAGGATGGCCCAAACCAAGCAGGACAACCCGTCGACGCGAGCCGACCGCTGAGTCCAAAACTCGCCCGCTCGACGAACCCGCCGACGCTCCGCCAACACCCCCGCCATCACCAGCGCCGAGACGACGCCTTCTTCAGCAGTCTCCTAGAGCGTGTCTCCCATATCTGGGATGAGGCGCGCGCCAGTATCGGCGGGTGAGTTCGTCGAGATCTCAGACGCTGTCGGATGCACAGTGGCAGCGGATCGAGCCGTTGCTGCCCTCGAACGCTGGTCGGCGGGGTCATCCGTTCGGCGAGAGCCGTCGCGTGGTCGAGGGGATCATCTACCGGTATCGCACCGGGATG
>JBASAN010000367.1:0-4254 GCA_049650625.1 Ornithinimicrobium sp. | reverse complement strand
AGGCCGACGACATCATCGCGACACTGACCGCTCGGGCGCGCGAGGACAACATGGAGGTGCTGATCTGTTCGGGGGACCGCGACGCGATTCAGCTCATCGACAAGCGCTGCACCCTTCTCTACCCGCGTAAAGGGGTCTCTGACCTGGTGCGGATGACCCCCGAAGCCGTCTTCGAGAAGTACGGCGTCAGCCCCGACCTCTACAGCGACCTGGCCGCGATGGTGGGGGAGAGCTCGGACAACCTCCCGGGGGTGCCGGGGGTCGGCCCCAAGACGGCCGCCAAGTGGATCGCTCAGTACGAGGATCTCAGCGGAATCGTGGCCAACATCGACCAGCTGCCCGGAAAGGCCGGCCAGGCGATGCGGGACAACCTCGACAACGTGCTGCGCAACCGCAAGCTCAACCGGCTGCTCGACGACCTCGAGCTCAGCGTGAGCGTCTCTGACACCACGCGGCATACCTGGGACCGTGAAGAGGTCCACCGCGTCTTCGACGGCTTGGAGTTCCGGGTGCTCCGGGACCGACTGTTCGAGTATCTGGGAGCGGTCGAGGACGAGAGCGAAGCGGACCACGGGATCGACGTCGATGGCCATGAGCTCGAGGGTGGTGAGGTCACCACCTGGTTGGCAGAGCACGCAGGGGCGGGGGAGAGGGTAGCGCTGTCCATGGTCGGTACGGGCCGCCCGGCAGCAGGTGATGCCCAAGGACTGGCTCTGGCCACGGCGGATGCCGCCGCGTTCGTCGACCTGACCACCGCAACACCGGAGGACGACGCCGCGCTCGCGCAGTGGCTGGTGGACCCCGCCTTCCCCAAAGTGGTCCATGACGACAAGGCACTGCTGCACGCACTCACGGCGCGGGGCATGCCCATCGCCGGAGTGGTGCACGACACCGGGCTGGCCGCCTACCTGGTCCGACCGGACCAGCGCTCCTACGACCTGGCCGACCTCGTGCTGCGCTATCTGCACCGCGAGCTGCGCGCCGACGAGCCAGCCCAGGCCCCACCCCAGCTGGAGCTTGACCTCACGGGCAGCGACGACGGCGACGACGCACAGGTCGGCCAGTCCGCCATGGTCGCGGCCCGAGCGATCCACGATCTCTCGCTCGCTCTCGACACCGAGCTGGGCGAAGTTCAGGGCCAAGGCCTGCTCGCCGACATGGAGCTCCCGCTCATCCAGGTGCTGGCGACCATGGAGCACGTGGGCATCGCCGTCGACCGAGATGGACTGCAGGCGCTGGACGACGAGTTCGCCGATGCCATGGCCAAAGCCCAGCAGGATGCCTGGGACGCCATCGAGGACAACACCGTCAACCTGGGATCACCCAAGCAGTTGCAAGCGGTCCTCTTCGAGCGGTTGGCCCTGCCCAAGACCCGGCGCACCAAGACCGGGTACACGACCGACGCCGAGGCTTTGGCGGGCCTCTTCGCCCAGACCGACCACCCGTTCCTGGAGGCGTTGCTTCGCCACCGTGACGTCACCCGGCTTCGCGTCACCGCGACCGGCTTGTTGCGCTCCATCGCCGACGACGGTCGGATCCACACGACGTACCAGCAGACGATCGCCGCCACCGGACGGTTGAGTTCCACCGATCCCAATCTGCAGAACATCCCGATCCGCACCGAGGAGGGCCGGCGGATCCGCACCATCTTCGTCGTCGGCGAGGGCTATGACACGCTCCTGTCGGCGGACTACAGCCAGATCGAGATGCGGATCATGGCCCACCTCTCCCAGGACGAGGGCTTGATCGAAGCCTTCCGCAGTGGTGAGGACCTGCACCGGTTCGTCGGATCCAGGGTTTTCTCCGTCGAGCCCGCCGATGTCAGTGCCGCGATGCGCTCGAAGGTCAAGGCCATGAGCTACGGGTTGGCCTACGGACTGTCCGCCTTCGGCCTGTCCAAGCAACTGGCCGTCTCCACCGACGAAGCCAAGGGGCTGATGGAGGAGTACTTCGAGCGATTCGGGGGGGTGCGTGACTACCTCCGAGACGTTGTGGCCGAGGCTCGAGGGACCGGCTTCACCGAGACCATCTTCGGACGGCGTCGATACCTGCCCGACCTGAACTCCGACAACCGGCAGCGCCGCGAGATCGCCGAGCGGATGGCGCTGAACGCGCCCATCCAGGGCTCCGCGGCAGACATCATCAAGGTGGCGATGTTGGGCGTGGAGCGGGAGCTGCGGGCGCACGACGCACGATCCCGGATGTTGCTGCAGGTGCATGACGAGCTGGTGCTCGAGGTCACCGACGACGAGCGCGCCCAGGTCGAGTCGCTGGTGAGATCCCAGATGGCGGCTGCCGCAGATCTTGCCGTCCCGTTGGACGTCAGCATCGGCGTCGGGCCCACGTGGCACGCGGCCACCCACTAGCGATCCCTGGGGCCCGATTGACCTGCCCAAACGCTGTGAGTACGCTGACTCCCGCGCGACGTGCGTGAATGTTGCGCGCAACCAGTCCATCAGGACGGCTGGAGCCCGGTCGGTGATCCGCACCATACCGACCAGGCGAGGAGCCGATCCGAAGCCATGTCCACCAACGGAGTCCCTACTACATGACTGCAACTACGGCCGAGAAGGCCCCCACTCAGATTGCCATCAACGATATCGGCTCTGAGGAAGAACTGCTCGCGGCGATCGACGCGACGATCAAGAATTTCAACGACGGAGACATCGTCGAAGGTGTCATCGTCAAGGTCGACCGGGACGAGGTCCTGCTCGACATCGGCTACAATAACGAAGGGGTCATCCCTTCGCGTGAGTTGGCCATCAAGCACGACATCGACCCCTCCGAGGTTGTCTCGGTCGGCGACGCTGTCGAGGCCCTCGTCCTGCAGAAGGAGGACAAAGAGGGGCGCTTGATCCTGTCGAAGAAGCGTGCTCAGTACGAGCGCGCCTGGGGGTCGATCGAGAAGGTCAAGGAAGAGGACGGTGTCGTCACCGGAACCGTCATCGAGGTCGTCAAGGGCGGTCTCATCCTCGACATCGGACTGCGCGGCTTCCTGCCTGCGTCGCTGGTCGAGATGCGCCGGGTCCGCGATCTGCAGCCCTACGTCGGCAAGGCCATCGAGGCCAAGATCATCGAGCTGGACAAGAACCGCAACAACGTGGTCCTGTCCCGTCGTGCGTGGTTGGAGCAGACGCAGTCCGAGGTCCGCACCACCTTCTTGAAGGAGCTGCAGAAGGGCCAGGTCCGCTCCGGTGTCGTCTCGAGCATCGTCAACTTCGGCTCCTTCGTGGACCTGGGCGGCGGCGTCGACGGTCTGGTCCACGTCAGCGAGCTGTCGTGGAAGCACATCGACCACCCGGGCGAGGTCGTCGAGGTGGGCGACGAGGTCACCGTGGAGGTGCTCGATGTCGATATGGACCGTGAGCGCGTCTCGCTGTCCTTGAAGGCCACCCAGGAAGACCCGTGGCAGCACTTCGCCCGCACTCACGCGATCGGCCAGATCGTGCCTGGAAAGGTCACCAAGCTGGTGCCCTTCGGTGCGTTCGTCCGCGTCGAGGACGGCATCGAGGGCCTCGTGCACATCTCGGAGCTGGCTGAGCGCCACGTCGAGTTGCCCGAGCAGGTCGTCCAGGTGGGTGCGGACATCTTCGTCAAGGTCATCGACATCGACCTTGAGCGTCGCCGTATCTCGTTGTCGTTGAAGCAGGCCAATGAGGCCGTGACTCAGGACTTCGATCCCACGCTGTACGGCATGGCGGCGGAGTACGACGACGAGGGTAACTACAAGTACCCCGAGGGCTTCGACTCCGAGAACCAGGAATGGCTCGAGGGCTTCGAGGCGCAGCGTGAGAAGTGGGAGCAGGAGTATGCCGACGCGCATGCCCGCTTCGAGGCGCACCAGGCGGTCGTCGAGGCTGCGGCCGAGGCGGAGGAGAACGCACCTGCGTCCTCCGGCTCGTCGTCCAGCTCGACCTCGACGTCCTACTCCTCGGACTCGGCCGCGCCGGCTGCTGCCAGTGGTAGCGCCGAGCCGACCCCGTCGGTGCCCGAAGCGGACACCAGCGGCACGTTGGCTTCCGACGAGGCGCTGGCTGCGCTGCGGGAGAAGCTGACCGGCAACTGACGTGAGTACGCGGCGCTTCGTGCGTCGCGTGCTGTAGAACCCCTCAGGGCCTCGACCACTTCGGTGGTCGGGGCCCTGCTGCTATCCGAACCGACCTCATGGCCGCACCAGGTCCACGGCTTGCCACACCAACACAAGGCATCTTAAAGTTGAGTGACATCAACTCAGGTTCGTGGTTGGGCCTGAGC
>JBASAN010000366.1:0-3207 GCA_049650625.1 Ornithinimicrobium sp. | reverse complement strand
GCACCGATCACTCGTTCGGTGATGTGGACGTATTCGCCGTAGCTCGGGTCGACCAGCAGCACCCGACTTGCCGGCGTGAGCCAACGGCCAAAAGCTCGAAAGATCAGATCCGAGGATCCGGCCCCGACACAGAGGCATTCAACGGGCAACCCACGGGAGCCGGCGATCTCGGCCAGCACGCCGACAGCATCGGTCGGCGGAGACGTCTTCGACACCCAGGCTGGGTCCAGGGTCAGCGCCTCGACGACGGCTGGGGCGGGCGGAAACCACGCGTCCAGCACGTCGGCCGCCACCACCGCACGGCGCCGATCCAGAGTCCTGAAGTCAGCGCCGATCGCGGTGAACGAGGCGCCGCCGTGCTCGCAGCCGTCCGGCCGGGGCCAAGCGGCGACGTCCAACCGCCAATCCACGGCGTCGAGCAGAGCCTCGAGAGTGGGGCGGAAGGGGCCGAGCGCCTGGTGGGTGAGCCCGGCGACGGTTGCGGTCATCACTTCGAAGCGCACGTCACCGCTGAGCACGGTGCGACCCGTGGGCTCCAAGCCAACGGTGCGATACATCGCCAGCACCTCGGCCCGCCCCATCGCCACGATGCTCTGCCCGCCCCGCGATGCTGCCCAGCGCAACGCGGCATACATCAAGAGCATGGCGACGCCGCGGTCTCGGTAGGCCGGATCGACCGTCAAGATTCGCACCTCGAAGGCGTCACCGGAGTCCAGCAGCGGCATCTCGTCGCGGCTCAGATACTTGTCCAGGCTGTAGCGACCGACCCACGGGGGAGTCAGGCTCACGAAGCCGATCGGTGTGTCTTCCTCGGCGGCGACCAGATAGACGTTCTCGCCGTCGAGGTTGTCACGCAGCGTGCCGCTCGGCCGGGCCTGATGCTGCCCCAGCTCCTCGGCATACACCCGGTGGCGCAGTCCGTAGATCCAGTCCAGATCCTCAGGCGTGGCGCGGCGAATCTGCAGGGTGGCGTGCATGCCCCATCTTCACTCCTCGGGGGCCAGCACCGGGGTGTCCGCGTGCAGTGTCTCGCCGCGAAAGAAGGCCTTCTGCTCATCGAGCCGCGAGACGAGGAACATCACCGGCAGTCCGAGCAGGATCGAGCCCATACCCAGCCTGAAGACGCTGCCGATCTCGACCCCGAGCCCCGGCACGGTCCAGCCGCCGAGGAAGCCGTAGTCGGGCTGCCACATATCAACGGCGCTCCAGACGAACGCGAACGCCAGCATCAGCCCGCCGACCAGGGGCAGCACGCCCTTGACCCACAGGTCCTTGCCGCCTTTGACGATGTCCTTGCGGAAGTAGTAGACGCAGGTCAGCGCGGTGAGCCCGTAGTAGAGGGAGATCTGCAGGCCGAGGGCGAGCAGGACGTCGCCGTAGACGTTCTCCTCGAGGGCGCTCAATCCGACGAAGATGGCGATGCCGAGTCCGCCGATGGTCAGCGTCGAGGTGGTGGGGGTCATGAAGCGGGGATGCACGGTCGCAAAGGACTTCGGCAACGCGCGGTAGACGCCCATGGCCAAGGTCCCGCGGGCGGCGGGCAGGATCGTGGTCTGGGTCGAGGAGGCCGCGGAGACCAGGACGGCCAGCAGGACGATCCAGTTCCACTCGCCCAACACCGGCTCGCTGATGGCGCGGAAGACGTCACCCGCGTTGTCCTCGTTGCCGAGCCCGATTCCGTTCTCGCCGACGCCGGCGTAGGACAGCGCTGCGACCGTGGTGAGCAGGTACGTCGCAAGCAGGATGACGGTAGCCGCCAGGGCCGCACGACCGGGGGTCTTCTCCTTGTCCTTGGTCTCCTCGTTCAAGGACAGGATGGTGTCCCACCCCCAGTAGATGAAGACCATCAGCAGCATGCCCTCGACCATGCCCGAGAACCCGCCGCCACCCTCGGCGAAGAAGTTCATCGGGTTGAACCACCCGGCCTCGATGTCGATAGCGGTGTCGGGTCGTCCCGCTCCGGAGACGGCCAGCAGGGCTACCACCACCAAGATGCCCAGCGCGACGTACTGGATGGCCACCAGCACGTTCTGCAACCAGGCGGCGATCTCGATGCCACGGTAGGAGACGTAGCACATGAGCGCGATGAAGGCCACGCCCAGGGTGGTCACCCAGAAGGTGCTGTCCGCCAGGTCATCGGCCCCCAGGAGCAGGAAACTGTACTGCGCGGCGACCTGCGCCAAGTTGGCCAGCACGATGATGCCCGAGATGGTCAGCACCCAGCCGCCGAACCACCCGGTCCTGGGGCCGAACGCCTTGGTCACCCAGGTGAACGTGGTGCCGCAGTCGGGGATGACGCGGTTGAGCTCGCGGTAGCCGTAGGCCGTGAGGGCCATCGGAATGAAGCCCAGGATGACCGCCACCGGAGCCAGCACGCCGTTCTCGATGACGACGTAACCCAGGGTCGCTGCCAGGGAGTACGCCGGGGCCACCGAGGCCAGCCCGACGACCACGGCCCCGGAGAGGCCCAGTGATCCTTCGCTCAGGCCCTTATGGTCGCTGAGGTCCCGAGACGAAGGACTCTCGTGGGTCGCGGTCATGGTTTTTCCCATCTCGGATGGCTCGTATGCGGACTCCGACGGTTTCGGTAATCTGCTTATCGAGGTAAGAACTATCGGAGAACGGGGCCGCAGGCAAGAGGTATTGCCCCCGCGGCAGCGTTCTGGCCCTGGAAGGTCCTCATGCCGCACGCGACAACACCACCGCATCTGCAATCGCTGGTTGACGCAGAGCCGGCCGTCTACTGGCTGGCGGATCCGTCCGCACCGGAGCGGCTGCCCACGCTGACCGGGGAGATCGACGCCGACCTCGTCGTGATCGGAGGCGGCTATACCGGTCTGTGGACTGCTCTCCAGGCCAAGGAGGACGATCCCTCGCGTGACGTGGTCCTGCTGGAGGCCCAGGTCATCGGCGGTGGCGCCTCAGGGCGCAACGGCGGCTTCTGCTCGGCCAGCCTCACCCACGGGGAGGCCAATGGCATCGAGCGATTCGGTGCCGAGTTCGCCACCCTGCAGCGGATGGGACAGGAGAACCTCGAAGGCATCGGCTCCACCCTGGAACGCTACGGGATCGACGCCGAATGGGAACGGACCGGCGAGCTCGACATCGCGGTGGAGCCCTGGCAGGTGCAGGGGCTGCACGAGCTCGCTGATCTCCTGTCCGAGCACGGACCGCGACCGGAGGTCATGGGCCAGGATGAGATCCGGT
>JBASAN010000365.1:0-2265 GCA_049650625.1 Ornithinimicrobium sp. | reverse complement strand
CGCTCGGGCTCGGCCTGCCGTTCGTGGCGGCCTCGCTGGCCTACCGACGCGCTCTCGGCGCCGTCGGCCTCGTCCGACGCCACCAGGTGTGGGTCACCCGGCTCGGCGGGCTGATGCTCGTCCTGGTCGGCGTGGCGCTGGTGACCGGGGCGTGGGACCAGCTCGTCACCTGGCTGCAGCTGCAGTTGGTCGGCAACTACGAGGTGAGCCTGTGACCCCCAGTCGTCACCGTGTCACCCTCGGCCGCTGAGCGTCGGCGCAAGCTGGTCCACTGCGCACCGCGCTCGACCTGCTTAGTTTGGCTGCCATGCCCGGTTCGTGTGCTGTGGAAGCCGACGACTTGGTGCCCCTTTCACGCCAGTGTGCGGCGGGTCGTCCGGCGGCCCCATGTCGGGTCGCCGTCCTCGACCGTCGTGATGACAGGCAGCCCATTGGTCTAGACCAGCGAGTTCTCGTGCGTGAGGTCAGCGGCGGCCTGGGGGGGGTACGGGGATGTCGTGCGGGACGCGCTGCGGACAGGATCACGTAACGGCACGCTCCTCGAGCCGATCGGCGGTTGGAACGAACCCAATCGGTGACCGGCAGCATCATCACTGTATGAGTTCCTCCCCGTCGTCCGACTTCGTCGGGTTCTACTCAGCGTTGAGGCCCCGAATGACGAGGGTCGCCATCGTGATCACCGGTGACAGGGGCCGCGCCGAAGACGCGGTTCAGGTGGGATTCTCGCGAGCCTTCGCGTCGTGGGGTCGAGTGAAGAAGGCGGACGACCCTGCCGCGTACGTCCGGCGGATCGTCATCAACGCGGCCCTGGCCGAAGCACGCAAAGCCAGTCGACGCAACGAGGTCCCGACTGAGTCAGTGGAGCGACACGCGGCCGAACCAATGAGCTCGCACGACCCCGAGGCGCGTGCAGATCTGCTCACGGCGATCGCGACACTTCCTCCACGTCAACGCGCAATCGTCGTCCTGCGCTACTACGAGGACCTGAGCGAGGCGCAGATCGCCGACACGCTGGGGTGCCGCCCGGGGACGGTCAAGTCCCAAGCATCTGCAGCCCTGAAGTCCTTACGCGCCCGCCTCGGTGACAGCTACGAACTGAGAGGTACTCGATGAACCTGCCCGAATCTATCCGCGACGAGATCGCCTCCATCCCTGTCGGGCCCGGGGATCTCGAGCAGGTCCAGCGCGCCGGGGGGCGCCGCCGAGCACGACGACACCTCGCCGGCGCGATCGCAGCAGTCGCAGTCATCGCTGGGGCAACCCTGGTGGGCGCAACCTTGGGCGAAGCAGGCAATGAGCCCGTGAGAGTTGCCGACCGGTCACACGCGGCAGCGGTCAATGTCGCAGGCACCGGCGGTTCGGTGCTGTACATCCCGGTCGCCGATAGGAGCGATCCCGTCAATGTCAGCGGAAAGACGCTGCACGGTGGTGTTGAAGCATCGCTCGATCACCGCGGCCACGTCGTGTTGATCCGGTACTGGGCGCCGTGGTGCAAGCCGTGCTCCAGCGACGCCTTGACCGAGATGACAGAAAGACCTGACACCGAGATAGAGGTGATTGGCGCCGTTGCGAAAGCAAGAAGTCGCCGCAGCTCGTCTGTCGACTTCGCCCGCGAACAGGGATTCGACTTCGACTCCATCGTGGCTGCGCCCCAGGACCTGTTCGCGCAGTTCGGTCCACCTGCTGGTCCACGAGCCCTCCCAGCAACTGTTGCCCTCGACCCGCTGGGCCGTGTTGTTGCCCTGAAGTATGGCCAGTTCGACTCGCCAGCCGAGGTCAAGGCCTTCGCAGATCTTGCGCGATGAGCTCCTGGGCCGTCACCGTGAATCGCACTGGGCTTGGTCCCGCTTGATCAGTCAGGATGTCTCGTGCCGGGTCTGATGGAGGCTCTCATTCCACGGAAGGACGAGAGTCATGGAAGCACCGAGGAAGTACCCCGAGGAGCCTGGGGAGCGGGCGATCCGGATGGCGGTCGACCCGCGACGGGATCCAGCGACGATGGGTGGCGCTCTTCGTCGGGTCGGTGAGCAGTTGGGGATCGGCTCGCGGGATGTCGCACACCGTTACGAGCAGTGGCTCCCGGGTCATCCGAGGAGCTCGATGACCGCCCAGGCCAGCTGGTGGCGGATCTGCTCGCGTAGCGCGTTCTCATCACGGTCGGCGAGGCTGGTCCAACCGCTCCCTTGCGAGGAGCCGTCGGGTCGGACACTCGCGGTCCAGAGGTCACCGTGACGCGATCGGCTCACAGCGTGCCAGTACGGGATC
>JBASAN010000364.1:0-2025 GCA_049650625.1 Ornithinimicrobium sp. | reverse complement strand
CGCCCAACCCGATCGGGCCCACCGCCTTGATCTCGTCTGCCACGGCGTGCCGCAGCAGAGTGTGCTCCTGGGCTGCTCGCTCGTAGCTCCAGAAGAGCATCTGCAAACCCAGTCCGGCGGCAGCGATCGTGGCCAGGGAGATCGCCAGGACCCAGTGGTGGCTCGACTCCCAGCTCACCAAAGCGGCCCGGAGCGACGCGCCACCAGGCCAGGTGAACTGCACCGCGGTCGCCACCAGGCCGGTCACCACGACGCGCATGGCGATGTCCGAGAGCACGGGAAGGTGTCCGAACAGAGCCAGTCGACGGGTCGCGGCGATCGTCGACCCCAGGCCCGCGACCAACGCGATATACCCAGCGCTCACGTTGACGTCGACATGGCCGCCGCTAGGGCCGGGCAGGACCGTGGTCATCGCCATGGCGATGCTGACGGTCATCCCCACCGGCTCGACCTTGCGTCCGTTCACGATGGTGATCGGACGGGAATCCGCGACCACGATGACCAGCAAGGAGACGATCAGCCACACGGTGACGGTCACGGAGCCGGTCGGCGGCCAGGTGGGGTCGTGCAGCAGCATCAGCGCGAGGAACACGACCGAGGCCACGGTCAGTCCATGCGTAACCCAGAGGGCGTCGAACCTCACCCTCACGCCCGCACCTCGTCTGTCTCCGGCTGCCAGGCCGCGTACTCGTCACTGACAGAGGGGTCGTCGTGGTCGTTGAGGTCGACCGCCGACTGCAGGATCGCCTCGCTGATCCGCGTGGGCTCCCACGGTCGCTCCTCGAGCGACTCCGCGAGCGCCTGCACCACGACAGGGTCGAGATGAGTCCCAGAGCGTTCGCGCAGCTGGGCGAGCGCCTGCTCGCCGGTGACCTCGTTGCGGTAGGACCGGTTGGTGGTGAGCGAGTCGAAGGCGTCGGCCACGGCGATCACGCGGGCGAAGAGGGGGATCTTCTCCCCGGCGAGGCCCGCTGGATATCCGAGCCCGTCGTAGCGCTCGTGATGGTGCAAGATGCCCGGAAGGGCCGGAGCGAGGAAGTCGATGTCGGCCAGCATATGGACCCCAGCCTCAGGGTGCTCTTGGATCGCGGCCAGATAGCTCACGTCGCTCGGTCCTGTGCCGCGCGGCACTCGGGGAGCACTGGAGACCAGACCGAGGTCGTGCAACAGGGCCGCGAAGTGCAGCGCGTCTGCCGACTCACCCGTGATCCCGAGGGCGGGAGCCATCCCGTCCGCCAGTTTGGCCACGCGTGAGCTGTGTCCGCTGGAGTACGGCGTCGCGACTTCCAGAGCGCCCATCAGCGTACTGACTGTGCGGGTGTGGCTGCGCCGTTCCGCAGCGTCCCGGCTCAAGGCCCATTGGGTCAACAGCAGCGGTATGACGATCAGGGCTGCACTGAACGGGCCGACCCCCACGGGCTGCCAGAGCAGGACCAGAAGGATGGCCAACAACACGTGGACCATGTAGCCCGCCCCGAGGCTGCGCACCACTCCAACCGCGACGGAGAGCACGCTGCGGCCGTGCTTGATCCTCACCATGACCCCGATGAGAAGGGCGTTGACAGCGATGGAGACCAGGTAGCCCACCACCATCGGCACCGCGACGTCCTTGAAGAGCTCCGCGGGGGTCATATTGGACCCAATCGTTTCGCTCCTCCCCAGATACACGTACACCGCACTGCCCGCTCCCGACATCAGGGCCGCCATGGTGGCGTTGAAGAGGTAGTTCTGCAGCGACGTGGCGCGGAAGTCGAAGATGAAGCTTAGGAACCCCACAATGACCGCACCGGTGGGTCCGGCGAGGACCATGGCGGCAGCGAGCACCACCGCAGTGAACGACACCCCCAGGCTGTCGGCGAACTCACGCTCGCGCAGGTTGGTCCCCAGTGCCCCGAGGGCGGACAGGACGACGACCGCTTCCCAGTCGACCGGATCCTCCCCTCGCAGCGCTGCCCACCCCCGGAGGACCCCCAACCCCATCAGGACCAGGATGAAGAGGGAGACACGCCAAGGAGCGGGGGGCGC
>JBASAN010000363.1:0-6914 GCA_049650625.1 Ornithinimicrobium sp. | reverse complement strand
GAGCTCGGGCCGTAGACGTGGCCGGCCTTGTCGACCTCGTCGAGGTAGAGGTAGACCAACGCCGGACCGGGGTGAGCGTGCAGGGCCGCGATCGTCGCGTCAACCCGCTCTTCGGCGGAGCCCGCCCCCACGAACTGACCTCCGTGCAATGCAGCCTGGGTCAGGGCCGAACCGGCAAAGGAGGGGCGCGACACGGTGGTCACGGCGGCTCCGGCCGCGGCCGCCTGGGTGAACAGGGTCGCAGCGGGCTGGTAGGTCAACGGATCCGGGCCACCGTCCCATGACAGATGACTGAAGAGCCGCCGGGCTCCCGGCACCGGCGCCAACGTGCCGATCAGCCCATGCTCTCCGCAGCGCAGGCCGGTGCCGAAGCTGGCCAGGCTGGTGGCGGTCGTCGAGGGAAACTCGCTGCGCAACTCGGCCACCGGTTGGTCCAGCGTGCGGAGGAACGACGCGTGACCGCTACGTCGACTCAGCTGACGGGCTCCCAGCCCGTCGACGAGAGCGACCACCGCTTTGCGCGCCCGCGGAAGGGTGATGACGGGGGTGCGCCAGGCACTGCCACCCACAGGGACGGGCAGGGACAACGAGGAGAGGACTGCCGGCAAGACGTCGACCAAGGAGACGGCATACGGAGGTGGGGTCCAGCCCTGGGGTGCACTCACCGCCCCAGCCGAGAGGACAGCGCAGCCGCGAAATCCAGTGCCTCCGCCAGGGCATGCTCACCCTCGGAGTCGGCCGCGACGCGTAGCGAGATGTCGTCACCGGCGACGCTCCCCTCGTATCCGTGGTCCCCCTCGCACTGGGGGTCCGCGCACGTGGCGGGCACCAGGTCCAACCGAGACACGGCGCCCCACCCCAAGGTCAGCGTCGCGGCCCGACCCCCCAAGCCTCCGGTGTACTTCTCCGGCTCCGGGATGACGTGGGTCACCATGACCCCGCGCACGGCGCGCAGGGGCACGACCTCGGTCGTCACCGTGGCCATGTGCTGGTGATCCGGCTGGTCCGACTCGTGGTCGTCCGCGTGACCGATGACCAACCGCTGCTCGGTCAACACCAGCACGGTCATGTGTCGTCGCACCGTCTCCGCGTCGAACGTCATCTCCTGGTGCACCAGGTGCGCCACCACCGAATCATGGCCCACGGCGGCGGCCACGACGTCGCCCACGAGCACGGGGAGGTAGCCCGCATTTTCGATGTCGATGCGCAGCGCATCGGGGAGCACGGAGACGGGTCGGGACGAGGCCATGGGCTTCATCTTCGCATCTCCGGCTCGGTGGCTGACGCCGCTTGTGGGCGCTCACTGTCCCGGCTGAGGGCCCGGCGCTCCGACTCCGCACGTCCGGCGGCAGGGCGCACCTCGATGGTGGCCCCCAGCACCGAGACGCCAGATGAGTGAGCGATCACAGGGTTGAGCCGAGCGTGAGCGATCTCCGGATGGTCATCGGCCAGCGTCGACATCCTGGCGATGAGGTCATGCAGCGCGTCGAGGTCCACGACCTCATTGCCCCGGTACCCCCGCAGCAGCGGCGCCGCCCGGATCCCCGAGATCATGTCGTCGATGTCGGAGGTCCGAAGCGGAGGAAACCGGTAGCTGATGTCACCGAGCAGCTCGGCCGGGATCCCGGCGACCGCAAAGCTCACCACCGGCCCGAAGAGGGGGTCTTCCGCGGTGTGCACCTGAACGGGGGTGCCCTGGGGTGCGGCGGCTTGGACCGCGATAGCGTGCCGCCCTTGGGACATCAGGTGGTCGAGATCCGCGCTCAGCAGATCCGCGACCAGGTCGTGGTATGCCGCTGCACACGCGTCGGGGGACGACACACCTGCGCGCACCCACCGTCGGCCGGGCTCGTGACGCAGTTCGGTGGCGATGGCCTTGACCACCACGGGTCGGTCCAGCCGGGCGGCCGCCTTCTTGGCCTGCTTGGCGGTGTTGACACGGACCCAGGGCCACAGGTCGACTCCGTAGGAGGTGAGAAGGGCGTGGGCTTGATCATCGTCGAGCTCGCCCCCGTTTGGGTGAGAGCTGAGGAAACTCTCGATGACGTCGTGTGCCGTTCTCCGGTCGAGGCCGTCGGGATGCACGGGTCGGCCGTGGTCCCGGAGCCGCCATTCGGCGTGCCGGGTGAATGCCGCCACGGCTCGCACCGCGTCCTCGGGCATCGGGTACGTGGCCAGGGACGGGTGCCCGTCACGGTGGCCCAGAAACGTCGTCGCGCAGGGCTTCTCGTGACGGGAGACGACGTCCGCCACGGCGTGCACCACCGTGTCGTCGGCCACCGACGTGCCCACGGGGGGCGCGTGGAGGCTGATGACCGAGTCCACGTCGGGATCGCTCAGCGCCCTCTCGAGTTCGGCAGCGAACGCAGCCGTGGGGTCCTCCCCCGGCCCGGACGGATCCGCGAGGGGTCGGTTGCCGGCGACGTCGAGCTGCCACGACTGACACGCCTGAGCTGCGAGCGCGGCCAGCGGCGGGGAGTTGCTCACGATGGCTACCCGTGGGCCCCCCGGCAGGGACGAGCGGGTGACCAGCGCAGCAACGTCGAAGAGGTGATGGACGTTCGCCACCTTGATCACGCCCGACTGCCTCAGCATGGCGTCGAGCGCCTGAGGGCGCTGGCGCGTGGTGCGGGTGCCCTGTCCAGGGGCCGTGGTGCCGGCACTGATGCCCGAGGCGACCACCATGACCGGCTTCACCGAGGCCAGGGTCCGTGCGATGCGGGTGAACTTGCGAGGGTTGCCGATGGACTCCAGGTAGAGGCCGACCGCGGTCGTGGCGTCGTCGTCCAGCCAGTGCTGCATCAGGTCGTTGCCGGAGATGTCGCATCGGTTGCCTGCCGAGATGAAGGTGGAGATCCCCACCTCGCGGCGCTCGGCCGCGTCCAACAGCGCGATCCCCAGGGACGCGGACTGGGTGAACAGGCCGAAGCCGCCGGCGGGCGGCAGCCGGGGTGACAGCGAGGCGTTCAGGTTGTGCTCCTCCCCTGTGAGGATCATCCCGAAGCAGTTGGGGCCGAGCAGCCGCATCCCGCGAGCCCGCACTGCAGCCAGCACCGCGGCCTGACGCGCGATCCCGGTCGGCGTCCCGGTGTCGGCGAACCCCGACGACAACACGATCAGCGCCTTGGTCTGCAACCGGCCACACTGGTCGACGACGTCGAGGACCTCCTCGGCAGGCACGGCCACCACGACCAGATCCACCGGCGCGGGAAGGTCCTCCAGACTGGCGTAGATGGGCTGACCGTCAAGCTCCCGGCCCAGGTCCGCAGCGTGCCGACCTACTGCATACAGCGCACCATCCAGGTTTCCGTCGCGAAGGTGGCCGTGCACCACCCGCCCCAGCGACGGGCCGCTCGCTGAGACCCCGACCACGGCCACACTCTCGGGTCGAAGCACCCGACGCATGCTGCGTGACTCGGCTCGATGCTCGCGCGAGAGTCGCACCGCCCGCGAGCTGTCGGTCGGTTCGATGTCGAAGGAGACAACGACGAGCCCATCGTCGTACTCGTGGCTCACCTCGTAACCGGCGTCACGGAAGACGCCGAGCATCTTCCGGTTCTGGGGCAGGACATCGGCCAGGAATCGCCGGATGTCGCGCTGGGCGCCGATGTCGGCCAGATGCTCCAGGAGCACCGAGGCGATTCCCCGACCCTGGTGTGCATCGGAGACGTTGAAGGCCACCTCGGCGCTGGCTTCCTCCGGGGCCGGGAGGCGGTCGAAGCGACCGATGCCGGCGATCCGCTCCTCGACGATGACGACGAGAGCCACCCGGTCGTGGTAGTCGACGTGCGTGAAATGGCGCAGGTCGCGGTCGCTGATCTTGGGCAGAGGGGCGAAGAAGCGAAGGTAGATCGACTCCGAGGACTGCGCCGCGTGAAAGGCCCGGACGCCATCGATATCGGAGGGGGTGATGGGGCGTACGAGCGCGACGACCCCGTCGCTGAGGACGACATCGGCCTCCCACGACCGCGGATACGGCTGCTCCGGCTCAGCCACTCGAGGATCGGCTTGTGATGTCATTCATCCGCCTGTCTGCCGATGGGTCTTTCTGCGGCCAGTGTCCCCGATCTACCCGGGGGGACCAACCATGTTTGGGACTGCGAAGGGATCGCGGGTCGGGTACGTTCCTGGCAGGTTGCTGCCGGTGCGGCAAGACTGCCACGAGAGGACTCGACGTGAAGCAGAACAGCGTGAGTATCGGCACGGTGTTCTACGTGTCCTTGGCGTTCGCCATCGGTTTCCTTCTCTGGGGCGCGTTGTTCACCGAGAACCTCTCCAGCGTCACCTCGGCCATCCTCAGCTTCGTGATTTCCAGCTTCGGCTGGTTGTACTTGATCGCCACCACGCTTTTCCTCGCGTTCCTGGCGGCGCTGGCCTTCAGTCGTTTCGGGAAGGTGCGATTGGGCAAAGACGACGAGGAGCCTGAGTTCGGACGGTTGTCGTGGTTCGCGATGCTTTTTGCGGCCGGTATGGGCACCGGTCTCGTGTTCTGGGGAGTTGCCGAGCCGGTCTCGCACCTCACCACCCCGCCGTACGGCCTGGCCGAACCACAGAGCGCCGAGGCCGCCGAGCTCGGTATGCGGTACGCGTTCTTCCACTGGGGACTGCATCCGTGGGCGGTCTACGGCACGGTCGCTCTGGCTCTCGCCTACTTCAACTTCCGCCGCGACGGTGGTGGACAGATCAGCTCCACCTTCCGCCCCCTCCTGGGGGACCGAGTCGATGGCCCGCTCGGCAAGACGATCGACATCCTGGGGATCATCGCCACCCTCTTCGGGGTTGCGGTGTCTTTGGGGTTCGGTTCCCTCCAGGTCAACGGCGGTTTGAACTACCTCTTCGACGTGCCGAACACGGCCACCGTCCAGATCATCATCATCGCCGTGATCACCGTCCTGTTCATGATCTCGGCCATGACGGGAATCGGGCGTGGCATTCGCTATCTCAGCAACCTGAACATGATCCTGGCTGCCTTCCTGCTGCTGTTCGTCTTCGTGCTCGGTCCTACGGTCTTCATCGTCGACACGTTCACGCAGCTGATGGGTGACTACGCGGGCGCGTTGGTGCCGATGAGCTTCAACCAGAACGTCTTCGAGAGCAACGGCACCTGGGCGAGGAACTGGACCCTCTTCTACTGGGCGACGTGGATCGCCTGGGCACCGTTCGTAGGGAGCTTCATCGCCCGGATCTCCCGGGGGCGCACCATTCGGGAGTTCATCGTGGCCGTGCTGTTCGTGCCGAGCCTGGTGAGCTTCTTCTGGTTCTCCACACTCGGGGGGACCGCCATCCGACTCGTCCGACAGGGCGGGGTGGACGCCATCAGTACCGCCGTCGGGGACAACGTGGCCACGGCGCTCTTCGTGGCGTTGGACCAGCTGCCGCTATCGCTTCTGACGTCCCTGATCGCCATCTTCCTGGTGAGCGTCTTCTTCATCACTTCCGCCGACTCCGCATCGTTCGTGCTGGCCAGCATGTCCACCGAAGGCGCCCTGAACCCGCCGGCCTTCGTCAAGCTCATCTGGGGTGCCGTCATCGCGTCCTTCGCCGGCGTGCTGCTGCTGGCCGGAGGGTTGGACGCGTTGCAGAAGGTCGCGATCATTGCTGCCGTTCCCTTCGCCATCATCATGATTGCCATGTGTTTCTCGCTCTACCGAGCGCTGCTGGAGGAACCCAAACCCGACGGCGAGCAGAGGCCCGCGATCGAGGAGCTGAAGGAGCAGGTCACGGCGAAGATGCCAGGCACAACACCAGCGGGAGTCCAGGACTGACATGCCCGGAGTAGCGAGAGCGAGGACATCGTCGAAGCCCGAGCGCCGGCGACGGCGGTCCATCGTGACGGGTGCGCTGGCCGGGATGCTGGTGGTCTCCGCCGGGGGGTGTGGAGGGGGCATCACCGCAGACCAGGGCAGCATCGCGCGGGACTACGAGCTCAGCAGCCCTCAGGGCACGGTCCGGCTGACCGTGGGCTCCAAAGACTTCACCGAGCAACAGGTCCTCGGTGCCATCACGGTGCAGGCTCTCCAGGCCGCCGGAGCCGAGGTCATCGACAAGACCGGACTGGGCGACACCGAGCAGGTACGTCTCGCCCTGGTCTCAGGTGGGGTCGATCTCTACTGGGAGTACACGGGCACCGGGTGGCTCGTTCATCTGGCCGAGCCGGAGTCGATCTCCGATCCAGGGGAGCTGTACGAAGCGGTCGCAGAAGAGGACCGACAGCAGAACGGCATCGTGTGGTTGCCGCCGTCGTCGGCCAACAACACCTACGCGCTCGCGGTGCGGGAGGAGGCCGCCGACGAACTGGGCGTGGAGGCCATCTCGGATCTGAAGCGCGTCATCGAGCAACACCCCCAGGACGCAACCTTGTGTGTCGGGGACGAGTTCAACAGCCGCGCCGACGGCCTACCCGGTCTGCAGCGGCACTACGGGTTCGAGTTTCCGGACGACAAGGTGTTCCAGATCTCCCCGGGGACGGTGTACGGGGCCGTCGAACGGGGCGAGACCTGCACGTTCGGCTCCGTCTACGCCACGAACGGACGGATCCCTGAGCTGGGTCTCCAGCTCCTCGAGGACGACGAGGACTTCTTCGCCGCCTACAACCCCGCCGTGACCGTGCGGGAGGCGACCTTGGATCGGTACCCGGAGCTTGAGGATCTCTTCGCAGCGATCGCCGCGCAACTGGACACCGAGACCCTGCGCCAGCTCAGCGCGTCCGTCGAGGTGGACGGCGAGGATCCGGGCCGGGTGGCCGAGCGCTGGTTGAGCGAGAACGGCTTCACCGGATAGGCGGCGCTTCGGTCTGCGAACGGCGCACTGCGACTGGGAAGATGGCGGGATGGAGTTGTGGGATGCGGTCCGCCGACGCCGGATGGTGCGCACCTTCGACGCCGATCGGGCGGTCCCCGATCGCATCCTCACCC
>JBASAN010000362.1:0-1748 GCA_049650625.1 Ornithinimicrobium sp. | reverse complement strand
CCATAGAGGTCCGCGGCGCCCGCTGCCCGCGCGACCCCCTTGTGAGGGCGATGCACGACGCGAGCGCCGACGGGTGGCGAGTCCGCATCCACGAGGGGGTCGCACAGATCACGGCGATCACGCAGTTCATCGACCAGGCAAACGTCAACGCCGTCACGTTCATCGAATACGGTTTCGAGAAAGACGGGAAAAAGAAGGCGGGTCAGCGGAAGGCGCTTCGAGTCGATGCTGTCAAGGGTGGTTTTGACCAGATCAAGCAGGCCGCGAAGCGGTGGGCGACCAACCAGTGGAAGAGCTCGGACGCCGTCGCCGCCACGCAGTTGCTCCCACTGGCGGTCAGCGAGCAGATCGGCATCGCGTTCAACGACGTGGCCGTCGAGTTCGGCACCGACAACGACCAGCGGACCTTCAAGCCAGGATCCAACTTCAAGTTGTTCAGCTACTTCCTCGGGTCAGAGATCGTCTCGGACACGACCTTCTACGACCGAGCCGAGCTCGAGGCCAAGAAGATCATTGAACAGGTCCAGGGCGTGGCTTCGACTGGCGAGTCTGGGTAGAGTCAGAGACTAGAACAAGGGTGGGAGGTCAGCCTGTGCTCGACCGGTTCAGCGTCATGTCCATCGCCCAGGACCACCATCGCTCGCTACGTGATGTGCGGACTGGACGCCCGGACTGGTTGACGCACGCCATCCTCCGCCTGGTGCCCTTGGGGGCGCTGGTGGCCGTTCTCCTGACGCAGTATCGGTTGCCCGACCCCGGCGCCCTCTTGCCGGCCACCGGTCTCCTAGCGGGCGTCCTCTTCGCCGCCGTCGGTCAGTTGATCTCCATCCGCGCACGCATCGCCGACAGCGTGACGCTCTCGGGGAGCGCACGACTTCGCGCTCATTTCCGAGAGTCGATCAGCGGCATGCTGCTTGCGGCCCTTGGCGCGCTTGGCGGGTCCACCACGCTGGCCGTGCTGGCACAACTGCCCCCAACGCCGAAGGCGACGGCCGACCCGACTGTCCGGGAACACGCGCTGACTTGGGCGCCCACCGCCGCCACGGGTCTCAGTCTCATGATGCTGACCTTTGTCGTGTTGATGTTCGTCAGCGCAGCGCGCCGCCTCTACACGAGCTACCTCGAAGCATTCGAGGACGGCTTGGCCTTGCCGCGCTGGAGCAGGAAGCAGCTGGCGTCGCTTGACGCCCCTGCGGACGCGCCGGGGGATCGCCCCGTGCGGCACCAAATGACGCCGGTGGGGGAGGCCCGCAGCGACCCGAGTGCCTGACTTAGGTACCAACACTCCGTGTCGGCACACCGACCCAGCGAGGATCTGAGTGCAACCGTGCCCCCGCCAGGGGCTAGGAGACTGCTGAACAATCCGCGTGGCGCGGGTGGCCGTGTGGCGGTGACCTGAAATTCTGTGCCTATGCAGGGTGAGTCTGATCGGCAGCGGGAGTTGCTGGACGTGGAGTCAGTGGCCGGGCACTTGCTCGAGCCGGGCAGCGTGTTCGCGCTGCTGGCCGCGCATCGCGACCGGTTGTTCCCGGCGGAGTTGTTCGCCGACCTGTTCCCCTCAGGGCGTGGGCGGCCCTCGATCCCGGGCGAGGTGATCGCCTCTGTGATCGTGCTCCAGGCGTTGTACGGGCACTCGGACCGCGAGGCGGTCGATGCGCTGACCTTCGACCTGCGGTGAAAGGCGGCGTGTGGGTACGCGATCGACGTGAAGGGCTTCGACCCCTCCACGTTGACCTACTGGCGGCGCC
>JBASAN010000361.1:0-2239 GCA_049650625.1 Ornithinimicrobium sp. | reverse complement strand
GCGTCCGGGTCTTCACCAACCCGACCGGGAGCAACTTCACCCGCGGTGTCATCTCGGCGTTGCTGTCGGAGGTGGACTGGCGCGGCGCGCTGGAGGCGGACGTGGCGGTGTTGGAGCTGGATGAGGCCCACGCCCTGCACTTTGCGGCACTGGTGCCCCCGACGCACGCGTTGCTGCTCAATGTCGCCCGCGACCAGCTCGACCGCTTCGCCGAGATCGACTTCACTGCCGGTCTGTTGGCCTCACTCGCTGAGCAGACCACGGACACGGTGGTGCTGAACGCCGACGACGCCTTCGTGTCCCGGATCGGTGCCTCCTTGGCTCCGGACGTGTCGGTGCGCTGGTTCGGTGTCGACCCTTCGATCGCTGACCGGCTACCTGAGATCCAAGAGGCCGATGTCCGGTTCGACGACCCCGGCGACGCGCCCGACATGTCCACGGACGACGGGTTGCTCCTCACCCACGACGCCCACTCGTTCACCGTGCGCTACCCCGGTGGTCGGGACGTCGGCCCGGTGCGCCTCAAGCAGCGCGGTTTGGCCGCGATGATCAACGCCACCGCGGCCAGCACGATGGCCCGGGTCCTCCTCGGCCCCGACTTCTCCGCCGACACCGCCCTGGACGCCCTGGCGGCCGTCCAGCCCCCCTTCGGGCGCGGAGAGGTCATCGACATCGACGGCGCCCCGCTGGAGCTGGTCCTGGTCAAGAACCCCGCTGGTTTCACGGTGGCGTTGGGCACCTACGACGCCGAGCCCGAGGCCACGATGATCGCCATCAACGACAACTACGCTGATGGCCGCGACGTCTCCTGGCTGTATGACGTGTCCTTCGCGAGCCTGCGCACGCGAGGGGTGGCGATGACCAGCGGGGTGCGCGGTTGGGACATGGCCTTACGCCTGCAGTACGACGATGTGCCGGTCGCCCAGACCGAGGTCGACCTGGATCTGGCGCTGGACGCGTTCCTGGCCCAGCACGTAGGCCAACCCACGCGGCTGTTCTGCACCTACACCGCCATGATGCACCTGCGTCGTCGGCTCGCGATGAGCTACGACGTCACCCGCTTCGGGGAGGAAGCCGAATGAGTCCGGCCAGCAAGGGCGAGATCCACCTCGTCCACCTGTACCCGCGTGAGATGAGCATCTACGGCGACCTGGGCAACACCCGGTGCCTGGCCGCGCGGCTGCGGTGGCACGGCTACACACCCGTGGTGCACGACCACGCGCCGGGGGACCCATGGCCCGAGCGTGCCGACATCATCCTCGGCGGCGGGGGACAGGACTCCGGGCAGGTGCGGGTCACCGAGGACCTCGACCAGCACGCGGACCGGTTGCGCGACCTCGCCGAGCAGGGGACTGCGATGTTGATGGTCTGTGGGATGTACCAGCTCTTCGGCAAGGCCTTCATCACGGTGGAGGGCAAGCGTCTCCCGGGACTGGGGATCCTGGACGTCACCACGCAGGGCAACGACACCCGGATGATCGGCCCGGTGGTCCTCGACACCGACTTCGGGGTCGTCGTGGGATACGAGAACCACAGCGGATCGACGCTCTTGGGGGCCGGACAGCGACCCTTCGGCACGGTCCTGCACGGTAATGGCAACAACCGCACGGACAAGGTCGAGGGAGCCCGGATGCGCAACGTCGTCGCGACCTACCTGCACGGCCCCGTGCTTCCGGCGAACCCCGCGCTCGCCGATGGTTTGCTCGAGATCGCCTGCACGCGAGTCACCGGCGGCTTCGAGCCAGCGGCGATCGACGACTCGACGTCGCTGCAGGCGCATGACCGCCAGGTGAGCAGGCTCCTGCCTGCAGGTCAGGGGTAAGCCCGACCTGCAGGGTCAGGAATCAGCGAGTCAGGCCTTCCCGAAGATCCGTTGTAGGGGACGCTGCTGCTCGCCCTGCTGGGCGCCCAGCACGACCAGGACGCCAGTGACGGCCGGGATGGCCCACTGGCAGTACTTCAACTGCTTCTGCGCCGACGCCAGCTCCGGATCGGTGCCGTGGCCCGGCTCGGTCGTGCTCTGCGTGGGGTTGTCCTGCTTGTCGTAGACCTTCTTGCCCAAGGCGCCGCTGTAAGCGGTCAGGCCGATGGCTGCGACGGTGAGGACGGACTTGGTCACGGTGTTCGTGCGGGCTTCCTGCTGCCGGTCCAGCCGTCCTCGGTTGCCGAGGATGAGGCCGAGCCCGCCGATGGTGTGCACCACGATGGCGCCCGTGTTGACCGGAGCCCACCGACCCCA
>JBASAN010000360.1:0-16958 GCA_049650625.1 Ornithinimicrobium sp. | reverse complement strand
GGTTAGCTCTGGGCGATGCAGAAAGACCCCGTCCACGAGCAGCACGGCATCCTCGGCCGCCTCGATCGCGTCCGGGAGGATCCCCTGGTCGGTGGCCACATCGTGGACCGCCGGGACAATCTCGCGTCCGGCCCGAAAGGGGGTCAGGACGTACCGACGGAACGCCTCGTAGTCGAAGGCATCGCGGTAGTAGCTCTGCGCAGAACGTCCCCGTCTGTAGCGGACCTCGCGGCGATGGTGGAACCCGTCCATGCTCACGCTGATCAGCTCCCGCCCTGCGAGTCGCTGCGCCAACGCCATCAGCTCGGCGGCGAGATACGACTTCCCCGCCCCGTCGACGCCATCGATCCCGACCACGGCCCGCTCCCCCGGCCGGGTGGCCATGATGAGGCCCAACAGGTCGACCAACACCAACTGTCGCACCGGCACGAAGCCGGCATACCCCACAGGAACGTCCTAGCCCACGGTGACGCTGGGGGCGCCTTGCGCTGCCTGGTCCTCGGCGTCGGCCTCCATGCCTTCGGCGATCCGCATCGCTTCCTCGATCAGCGTCTCCACGATCTGTGACTCCGGGACCGTCTTGATGACCTCGCCCTTGACGAAGATCTGGCCCTTGCCGTTTCCACTGGCCACGCCGAGGTCGGCTTCGCGCGCCTCGCCGGGACCGTTGACGACGCACCCCATCACCGCGACCCGAAGCGGAACCTCCATTCCTTCCAGACCCGCGGTGACCTCCTCGGCCAAGGTGTAGACGTCGACCTGGGCCCGCCCACAGGAAGGGCACGAGACGATCTCCAGCTTGCGAGGACGCAGGTTCAGGCTCTGCAGGATCTGGTTGCCCACCTTCACCTCTTCGACCGGAGGCGCGGACAAGGAGACGCGGATCGTGTCGCCGATTCCCTGCGAGAGGAGGGCGCCGAAGGCCACCGAGGACTTGATGGTGCCTTGGAAGGCCGGCCCAGCCTCCGTCACACCCAGGTGCAACGGCCAGTCCCCGGCCTGGGAGAGCAGCTCGTAGGCTCGCACCATCACGACCGGGTCGTTGTGCTTGACCGAGATCTTGAAGTCGTGGAAGTCGTGCTCCTCGAAGAGCGAGGCTTCCCACATCGCTGACTCCACGAGAGCCTCCGCGGTGGCCTTGCCGTGCTTGTCCATGATGCGTTTGTCCAACGAGCCGGCGTTCACGCCGATGCGGATGGAGACTCCGGCGTCCTTGGCAGCCGCCGCGATCTGCTTCACCTGGTCGTCGAACTTGCGGATGTTGCCGGGGTTGACCCGCACCGCCGCGCACCCCGCGTCGATCGCCGCAAAGACGTACTTGGGCTGGAAGTGGATGTCGGCGATCACCGGGATCTGGGACTTCTTGGCGATGGCGGGTAGGGCCTCGGCATCGTCCTGGGTGGGACACGCTACCCGCACGATGTCACACCCGGTGGCCGTGAGCTCGGCGATCTGCTGCAAGGTGGCGTTGATATCGGTGGTCGGTGTGGTGGTCATCGACTGCACCGACACGGGTGCGTCGCCGCCGACCTCGACCTTGCCGACCTTGATCTTCCGAGTCTTGCGCCGGGGATTCAACACGGGCGGCGGCGCAGCGGGCATGCCAAGGGAGATGGGGGTTCCAGCAGTCATGTATGCAGTATCTCCTACCTGGCTGTCTGCTCGCTGACCGCCAGGCTGGTCGAGCGTGGGGGGCGCTCAGCCGCCGAGCCGGATGGGGTTGACCACATCGGCGTAGACCAGCAGGAGCGTCATGGCTATCAACCCGATGGCCACGGAGTAGGCCACGGGGAGGGCCTTGGCAATGTCCACCGGCCCCGGGTCGGGCAGGCCCCGAACTCGTGCGTAGGTCTTCTTGACGCCTTCCCACAGGGCACCGGCCACGTGGCCACCGTCCAACGGCAGCAACGGAATCATGTTGAAGACGAACAGCGCGATGTTGAGGGAAGCCAGCAGGGACAGCAGGAGCACCAGCCTGGACCCGAAGGACTCGGTCAGTCCCCCCAGGTCCCCTGAGGTGACCTCACCCGCTACCCGGCCGACGCCGACCACCGACATGGGCCCTTGCTGGTCGCGGTCCTCTCCGGCGAACGCCGCCTGGAACACGCCCACCAGCTTCTCCGGAAGCTTGAGGAAGATGCCGGCGGTGTCGGCCAGCGCACCGCCCACGAAGGCCGGCGCTTCGACGAGCGGGGCAGGCACGTACTCCACAGACCCGCTGGCCCCGAGGAAGCTCACGGCGCCTACGACCGGGTCACCGGCCGCGTCGACCTGCACCGTCCCGTCCGGGTTCAGCAGGGCTCGCTCGCGCGTCACGAGGTTCGCATCCAAGGTCTCCTCGGCGCCGTCACGCTCCACCAGCAGTCGAGCCTGGCTGCCGGCGTTCTGCAGCTCGTAGGAGGTCACGAACCAGTCATCCACCGGCGTGCCGTTGACGGCCAGGATCGTATCGCCCGGCTCCAGCCCCGCCTGGGCCGAAGGGGCTGGCGGCTGCCCTTCGCAGTCGGTCACGGCCGGGTTCTCCGGCGCACAGGCCGACACCGCCCCCACGGTGGTGGTCAGCTGCGGCAGGCCGTACAGCGTCATGATGCCGGTGAGCAGCACGGTCGCGATGACCAAGTTCATGAACGGGCCGCCCAGCATGATGATGACGCGCTTCCAGACCGGGAGCTTGTAGAACACCCGGTCCTCGTCGCCGGGGCCGACCTCCTCGAGGGACTCGGCTCGGACCTGCTCGGTCATCTGACCCCAGCGTCCCGTGGTCGACGTCCGCAGCATGCCGTGGTCCTTGGCCCGGGGCGGGAACATGCCGATCATCCGGATGTAGCCACCCAGTGGTATCGCCTTGACGCCGTACTCGGTCTCACCGCGTTGACGAGACCACAGGGTCGGGCCGAAGCCGACCATGTACTGGGTGACCTTCACCCCGAACTTCTTGGCAGGCACCATGTGCCCGATTTCATGCAGACCGATGGAGGCAGCAATTCCGACCACCATCAGGAGCACCCCGACGAGATACAACATCAACGACGTCCGTCCGTTCGCAACATCACGCTTGAGCGTCCATCATCGCCGTCGTGGCTTCGGTGCGAGCCCACGCGTCTGCCGCGAGCACCTGATCAACGCTGTCCACAGTCTCAACCATCGAGGACCCCTCGGAGTTCCCCACCTGCTGTCCACTGGTATGCGTGTCCAAGACCCGCGTCACCGTGCGCACGATCGTGGGAAACGAGATCCTGCCGGCATGGAAGGCGGCGACACAGACCTCGTTGGCCGCGTTGTACACCGCCGGGCAGGTGCCACCGGCGCGGCCGGCGGCACGCGCCACCGACACCGCTGGGAACGCCTCGTCGTCCAACGGGATGAAGTCCCACGACATCGGCGCACTCCAGTCGCACGGCACGTCGATGTCGCCCAGTCGCTCGGGCCATGACAGGCCCAGGCCGATCGGCACCAGCATCCTCGGCGGTCCCATCTGGGCGATCGTCGACCCGTCACAGAACTCGACCATCGAGTGGATCTGCTGCTGCGGATGGACGACGACGTCGATGTCGTCGTAATCCATTCCGAAGAGGTAGTGCGCCTCGATGACCTCGAGGCCCTTGTTGACCAGCGTCGCGCTGTTCGTCGTGACCACCACGCCCATCGAGAAGTTCGGGTGCTTCAGCGCCTGTTCCGCAGTCACGTCCTCCAGCTGCTGCGCACTCCAGCCGCGGAACGGGCCACCGCTGGCGGTGAGCACCAGACGACGGACCTCCTCCCGGCGCCCCGAGCGCAGGCACTGAGCGATTGCACTGTGCTCGGAGTCCACCGGCACGATCTGATCGGGTCCGGCCGCACTCGTCACCAGGGCGCCGCCGACGATCAACGACTCCTTGTTCGCCAGAGCCAAGGTGCTTCCCGCTGCGAGCGCGGCCAACGTCGGACGCAGGCCGATCGATCCGGTCATCCCGTTCATCACGACGTCGGTGCCCATCGACGCGATCTCGATGGCAGCATCCGGTCCGGACAGAACCTCCGGCACAGCCTGCCCCCGGTCGGAGGCCAGATGCGCAACGGCCTGTTCGAGCTGTGCAGCGACCTCGGCGCGAGCCACGGCGACGGCCTCCACCCCAAGGTCCACCGCCTGCTGGGCGAGGAGACCGACGTCCGAGCCGTGGGCACAGATCCCGCGGACCTGGAAACGGTCGGGGTGGGCGTGCACGACCTCGATGGCCTGTTTGCCGATGGAGCCGGTCGACCCCAGGAGGGCCACGCTTCGTTGGGTAGTCACCGCCCTATTGTGTCTCCCGGCTATCGTGCGCAGGGTGAGGACTGCACGCGGTTTCGCATCTGTCGGGGGTCCGGCCGGGCGCGCATGCTACGAGGTGGACACCCAGGAGCAGCTCAGATCCGTGCTGGAGTCCGGTCGTCCGCTGGTGGGCGCGAGGCTGCAGGGTTTGGATCTGCGGGAGCACGAAGCCACCCTGCTGGAGCGTCGCACCCTGCAGGGTCTGATCGTGCTGGGAGGTCAACTCTCAGCCCGCCTTGAGCAGCACCTGCGCCGCCACGGCGCAGTGATCTTTCCCAGCGATCCGAACGTACCGATTGCGCCCTACCGTGGCTCCCTGTACACACCTCACGAGCTCTACGCCGGCTTGGACAGAGCGGGCTATGCGGAGACCTTCGACGCTCGGACCTACAGCTGGTCCCAGGACGCTTCAATCCGCCACGACGCCTACGTCAGCGTGCTGCGGGCGATCCACGACGACTCGATGAGTGATGCCCTCCACGCTCTGCTGTCGGGCCGTCACGCTGTCGGCGTGATGGGTGGTCATGCGCTGCAGCGTGGGACCGAGGGCTTCGCAAGCGCCGCTGACCTGGGCCACCAGTTGGCCCGTGGCGGGTATGTGGTGATCACGGGGGGCGGTCCCGGCGCCATGGAAGCGGCGAATCTCGGCTCCTGGGCTCCGGACGACGCGACACTCGCGCAGGCCCTGGACTCTCTGTCGTCGGTCCCGACATTCACCCACGGACCGCAGGACTGGATCACGTCGGCCTTCGCAGCCCTCCATGCCGCCCGGGCAACCCCCGGCGACGAGGTCCGCAGTGTCGGCATTCCGACGTGGCACTTCGGTCACGAGCCTCCCAACGTGTTCTCCCAACGAGTGGCGAAGTTCTTCTCCAACGCCCTGCGTGAGGATGTCCTCCTGGACTACAGCACCGCCGGTTTGGTGGTTCTACCAGGGGCGGCCGGCACGGTGCAGGAGATCTTCCAGATGGTGACCCGGCTCTACTACGAGACGGTGGACCTCCCGCGCCCGATGATCCTGGTCGGTCGCCGCCACTGGACCGAGGACATCCCGGTGTGGCCGTTGTTGCTCCGCCTCGGCCACGACCGCCCCATGGGCGGGAACCTCCACCTGGTGGACGACGTGGACGCCGTCATGACGGTCCTCGCAGGACTTGACCGAGGTCGGTGAGCACGCTCCGGTCCTCGATCGTGCTCGGCACCATCGCCTCCTGACCGTCGGCCATCTGACGCATGGTCTTGCGCAGAATCTTCCCGGACCGGGTCTTCGGCAGGGCCGAGACGATGTCCACCTGGCGCAAGGAGGCCACCGGCCCCACCTCGTCACGCACCCGCTGCACCAGCTCGGCCTGGAGGGCTGCGACCGCGCTCGACTCGCTCACGTCGATGCCGGCCTTCAGCACCACCAGAGCGCGCGGCACTTGACCCTTGAGGTCATCATTCACCCCGATCACTGCACACTCGGCCACCGAGGGGTGGCCCGAGAGCGCCTCTTCCAACGAGCCGGTTGACAAGCGATGCCCGGCGACGTTCAGCACGTCGTCGGTCCGCCCCATCACGAAGAGGTAGCCGTCCTCGTCCAGGTAGCCACCGTCCCCGGAGAGGTAGTAGCCCTCGAAGGTGGACAGATAGGAGTCGATGTACCGCTGGTCATCTCCCCACAGGGTGGGCAGGGTTCCTGGCGGAAGGGGCAGACGCAGGCAGATCGCCCCCTCCACGCCCGCCTCGACCTCGGCACCACGCTCGTCGAGCACGCGCACGTCGTAGCCCACGGTGGCCGGACCCGGCGACCCCGGCTTGATAGGCAGGTCTCCGTGGGCCGGTGGGGTGATCGCGATCGGCCAGCCGGTCTCGGTCTGCCACCAGTTGTCGATGACCGGAACGTCGAGCGCCTCGGTGGCCCACTGCCAGGTGTCGGGGTCGAGCCGCTCTCCGGCCAGGAACAGCGCTCGCAGACTGCTCAGATCATGCTCGCCGACCAGCTCGGCTGTGGGGTCCATCTTCTTGATCGCGCGGATCGCTGTCGGAGCGGTGAAGGCCGCGACGACATTGTGCTCAGCGATCAGACGCCAGTATGCCGACGCGTCCGGCGTCCCCACCGGCTTGCCCTCGAAGAGCACCGTGGTCGCGCCGGTCAGGAGGGGACCGTAGACGATGTAGGAGTGGCCGACCACCCACCCGACGTCGGAGCCACAGAACCAGGTCTCCCCCGGCGCTAGACCGTAGAGGTGCTCCATCGACCACCGCAGCGCGACGGCATACCCCCCGGTGTCCCGCACGATTCCTTTGGGCCGACCGGTGGTCCCCGAGGTGTAGAGGACGTACAGCGGGTCCGTGGCCTGCACGGGCACACAGCCCGCAGGGGGGACCGTGCCCGGTCGCATCACCTCGGCCCAGTCGAAGTCACGATCGCCCAGCTCACACGGGTGCTGCTCGCGTTGCACGATGACGCAGTGGCGGGGCTGGTGGGCCGAACGGGCCAGCGCCTCGTCGAGCATCGGCTTGTAGGGCACCACGCGGGTCGGCTCGACGCCACATGAAGCCGACACGATGACCACCGGCTCGGCATCCTCGATCCGGGCCGCCAGCTCAGCGGGGGCGAAGCCTCCGAAGACCACCGAGTGCACGGCTCCGATCCGAGCGCAGGCCAACATGGCGATCACGGCCTCGGGCACCATCGGCAGATAGATCACCACGCGGTCCCCCTTGGTCACGCCAAGATCCCGGAGCACACCGGCAAAACGCGCCACAAGGTCGAGCAGCTGCGCATAGGTGAAAGAGCGCTGGCTTCCCGTGACCGGGCTGTCGTAGATCAGGGCCGTCTGGTCCGCGCGGCCATGGACCACGTGCCGGTCCAGAGCGTTGAAGCACATGTTGAGCCTTCCGCCGGGAAACCAGCGGTACAACGGCGCGTGGTCGTCCTCGAGCGCGAGCGGGGGTGTGTTGATCCAGCTGATCCCAGCCGCGGCTTCCCCCCAAAAACCTTCGGGGTCGACCAGGGATCGCTGCACCATGCTGCGGTATTCGCTCATCTGCCCATGGTGCTGCCTCGGCGGGCCGGGCGCTAGTGGCAGCTCAGACGGTGGCGGCAAGCTGCCCGCAGGCGCCGTCGATGTCGGATCCGCGGGTGTCCCGCACCGTCGTGGGGATGCCGTGGGCCAGCAGCCGCTCGACGAACTGCTGCTCGACGCCAGGCCGTGACGCGGTCCATTTCGAGCCCGGAGTCGGGTTCAACGGGATGGGGTTGACGTGCACCCATCCCTTGCCGCGCGCACGCAGCTTCTCCCCCAGCAGGTCCGCACGCCAGGCCTGGTCGTTGATGTCGCGGATCAAGGCGTACTCGATGCTCACGCGCCGGCCGGTCTTCTCGTAGTAGCGGTACGCCGCGTCGAGGGCCTCGTCCACCTTCCACCGGGTGTTGATCGGCACGAGCTCGTTGCGCAGGTCGTCGTCGGCGGCGTGCAACGACAGCGCGAGGGTCACCGGGATGCCCTCATCGGCCAGCTTGTCGATCGCCGGGACCAGGCCCACGGTGGACATGGTGACGCCTCGCGCTGACATCCCCAGGCCCGAGGGCGAAGGCTCGACCAGACGGCGCATCGCCCCGATGGAGGCCTTGTAGTTGGCCAGCGCCTCACCCATCCCCATGAACACGACGTTGCTGACGCGCAGCACTCGCTGGGTGGCTTCGTCCGGGCTCTCCCCCGACTTCTCGTGGCGCAAGGCTCGGGCGGCGGCCACGACCTGCTCCACGATCTCGGCGGTCGAGAGGTTGCGGGTCAGACCGGCCTGCCCGGTCGCACAGAACGGGCAGTTCA
This sequence comes from Ornithinimicrobium sp., assembly GCA_049650625.1. GTDB lineage: Bacteria > Actinomycetota > Actinomycetes > Actinomycetales > Dermatophilaceae > Ornithinicoccus. The sequence goes on along the minus strand of JBASAN010000360.1, from coordinate 8,849 downwards.
TCCCACAGCCCGCCTGACTGGAGATGCACATCGTGACTCGCCCCGGATACCGCATCAGCACCGACTCCACCATGGCGCCGTCGTGCAGCCGGTGGACCTGCTTCAGCGTTGCTCCGTCGTCGGCGCTCAAGGTGCGTACCGGATGCAGCAGCTCCGGCAGGACCGCTTGGACCAGCTCGTTCCGGGCCCCGGAGGGTAGGTCGGTCATCTGATCTGGATCGACGACCAGTCGCTCGAAGTAATGCCGAGAAAGCTGGTCGGCCCGGAAAGGCTTGTGACCGAGCTCCGTCAGCCAGGCTCGGCGCCCAGCTTGGTCCAGGTCGGCCAAGTGTCGAGGGGCCTTGCCTCGCTTGGGTGCCGTGAAGGTCAGCGCCCCCGGTTTGGGTGGGCTGGCGGTCGGAGTGGGGAGGTCGGTGCTCATCACGCACCATTCTCGCAGGTATGCCGGCGACTCAGACCGGCACGAAGATCGTGAGCACAGCGAAGGTGACCGGGATCGTCATCACCAGGGAGTCCAGACGGTCCATCAAGCCTCCGTGCCCCGGCAGCATCGTGCCCATGTCCTTGATCCCGAGGTCACGTTTGAGGGTGGACTCCGCCAGATCACCCATGGTGGCGAAACAGGCAACGGCGACCCCGAGCAGCACCCCCGCCCACCACGAGCCGTCGAGCATCGTGATGACCGAGATCACGGCCACGACCACACAGCTCAACATCGACCCGGCGAAACCTTCCCAGGACTTCTTCGGGCTGAGCGCCGGAGCCATGGGATGTTTGCCGAAGGTGGCCCCGACGGCATACCCGCCGATGTCGCTGCTGATCGTCACCAGGATGAAGACGATGATCCGAGACACCCCGTCGGGCTCCGCCACCAGGAGGATGGCCAGCCCGGCCATCAGCGGGACGTAGGCGGTGATGAACACTCCCCCCGAGATGTCGCGGATCGCTCCCTGAGCCCCAGCCGCCGTTCGCCACAGCACAATCGCCAGACAGCTCACTGCGAAGCCGACCGACAGACCTTGAGCGCCGAAGAAGAAGGTGACCGGCACCAGGGTCCCCGCCGCCACCATGGTGGGGATCATCGGCGCGACGATCCGGCCCGATCGAAGTGCCTCGATCAGCTCCCACACCCCCAGGGCGATGCCCACCGTGACCACCACAACGAACGCGGGCTTCCACAGCACCAAGGAGGCGAGCACGATGGCCCCCAGCCCGACCCCGACCCCGATAGCTGCCCGCAGATCCCGGCCAGCCGTGCGGGGCTTCGCCGGGCCGGCCTCGCCGGCACCGGCCCTACCCGATGCCCGGTAGGCCCGCCGCGATGAGGGCGTGTCCGACATCACTCAGACCTCGAGGAGCTCGGCCTCCTTGTGCTTCAGCACGTCATCGATGGAATCGACGTACTTCTTCGTCAGGGCCTCCAGTTCTTTCTCGGTGCGGCTTCCCTCGTCCTCGCCGATGTCGCCGTCCTTGACCGAGCTCTCGATCGTGTCCTTGGCCTGGCGGCGAATGTTGCGGACCGAGATCTTCGCGTCCTCCCCTTTGGTGCGGGCGACCTTGATGTAGTCCCGGCGACGCTCCTGCGTCAGCTGCGGCATGATGACGCGGATCTGGTTGCCGTCGTTGCTCGGGTTCACGCTGTTGTCGGAGTCCCGTAGGGCCTTCTCGACCGCGTTCAACGAGGACTTGTCATAGGGCTGGATCAGGATGGTCCGGGCGTCGGGCACCTGGAACGACGCCAACTGCTGCATCGGGGTGGGCGAGCCGTAGTAATCCACGGTCACCTTGCTGAACATCCCCGGGTGGGCGCGACCGGTGCGGATGGACGACATGTCTTCGCGCGCAACCTCGAGGGCTTTGGCCATCTTTTCCTCTGCCTCAAGCATGGCCATCTCGGTTGTATCGGACACGATATGTGCTCCTAGCGGGTTGATCGGGTGACTAGCGGTGATCGGATGAGCTCATTGCGCGGTGACGAGGGTGCCGATCTTCTCACCCAGGATGGCCGAGGAGATGCTGTCCGCGCCGTCCATCCCGAAGACCAGCATCGGTAGGTCGTTGTCCATACACAGGCTGAAGGCGGCCGCGTCGACGACGCGCAAGTTCTGGGTCAACGCCTCGTCGAAGGTCAACGTGTCGAGTTTGATGGCCGAAGGATCGGTGCGTGGGTCCGAGGTGTAGACGCCGTCGACGCCGTGCTTGCTCATCAGGACGGCGTCACACTTGATCTCCAGAGCGCGCTGGGCGGACACGGTGTCGGTGGAGAAATACGGCATGCCGGCTCCGGCGCCGAAGATCACCACGCGCCCCTTCTCGAGATGCCGGATCGCACGACGCGGGATGTAGGGCTCAGCGACCTGACCCATGGTGATCGCGGTCTGCACGCGGGTGGCCACGCCCTCCTTCTCCAGGAAGTCCTGCAGGGCCAGGCAGTTCATCACCGTGCCCAGCATGCCCATGTAGTCCGCCCGGGCCCGCTCCATCCCCCGTTGTTGCAGCTGCGCCCCGCGGAAGAAGTTGCCGCCTCCGATCACGACGGCCACCTGGACCCCCTCGTTGGCCGCGCTCGCGATCTGCCGCGCGATGCCTCGGACCACGTCCGGGTCCACCCCGATCTTCCCGCCACCGAAGGCTTCCCCGGAGAGCTTGAGCAGCACCCTGCGCACCGGTGCGTGGGGACCTAGATCCTGGTCGACATGCGTCATCGGAGCCTTCCGGGCAGTTAAGAATGTCAGCGCCCCTGATCCTGCCACATCGAGGTCCGGGCCAGCCATCGATGATGTTGCACCAGAAGCAGGCATGATGGCCGCATGCCCGAGCACGCCGAGTCGCCGAGATCGTCGGGGTCGCAACGGGTCAGTACCGAGCTCGTGGCCGTCATCGTCTCGCTCGCGGGCGACGGACCGGTCGTGCTGACCTCACCCGACGGGGCACGACTACCCTCCGGCCCGCTGCGGAGCGACCACCGATCCCTGCAGACCGGCCTGCGGGCCTGGGTGGAGCAGCAGACGGCTCTGCGTCTGGGCTACGTGGAGCAGCTCTACACGTTCGCCGACCCGGACCGCAGCGGCGGAGCGGACACCACTATTTCCGTCTCCTATCTCGGGCTGACCCGAGCGACCTCGAGCGCGTCGGCCTCGGCCTGGCGCGGCTTCTACGAGTTCTTCCCCTGGGAGGACCATCGGCTGGGGGTGCCGGCGGGGCAGGCAGCGATCGCCGACCGGTTGAGGCAGTGGGCGGGATCAGAGGCCTCCGCGTCGGCTCGACGTCAACGCGAGATCCGATGTGCGGTGAGTTTCGGCCTCGACGGCAGGGCGTGGCGGCCCGAGCTGACGTTGCAGCGGTATGAGCTGCTCTACGAAGCGGGCCTGATCCCGGAGTCTGTGGAGCCGGGTCCGGAGCAGGTTCCAGGACTCCCCATGGAGCTGGACCATCGACGCATCTTGGCCACCGGCATCGCCCGCTTGCGGGCGAAGATCCAGTACCGGCCGGTGGTCTTCGAGCTGATGCCGGACCAGTTCACGTTGGGCAACCTGCAGTCGGTGGTCGAGGCACTGGCCGGCCAAGCACTGCACAAGCAGAACTTCCGCCGGTTGATCACCCAGCAGGAGCTGGTCGAGGAGACCGGTGAGACCGACCAGGCCACCGGAGGCCGACCCGCCAAGCTGTATGCCTTCCGCCGGGAGATCCTGGACGAACGCAGCGCCGCGGGCACCAAGCTGCCGGTCACCCGAACGCGGTGACGACCCCACCCTCCGGTCACCGTCATTTGTAATGCTCATAGTCAGCATATAGAGTCGGCATCACTGTATATGCTCACTCACAGCATAAGACCCTAGGTTCCGGCCGGAGGCAACACCGTGTCCCAGTCCCAGTCCCCTGTACTGATCCCCACCGACTCGCTCTACGAATCCGTGCGCCACGTCATACCTGAGGTGGAGTGGGCGGTGTTCGCCCCTGAGATCGAGGCCATCGAGCGCCTCAAGAAGGAGCGCAACGCGGTCATCCTGGCGCACAACTACCAGACACCCGAGATCTTCCACGGCGTCGCAGACATCGTCGGTGACTCCCTGGCCCTGGCCCGCGAGGCGCAGACCGTGGACGCTGACGTGATCGTCCTGGCCGGCGTGCACTTCATGGCCGAGACCGCAAAACTGCTCAACCCCGACAAGATCGTCCTCATCCCGGACCTGCGCTCGGGCTGCTCGCTGGCCGAGTCGATCACCGGGGCCGACGTCCGTGCCTTGCGGGAGGCCAACCCCGGCCTGCCCGTTGTGACCTATGTCAACACCTCGGCCGAGGTGAAGGCCGAGAGCGATATCTGTTGCACCTCCGGCAACGCTGTGAAGGTCATCGAGTCCCTCAACGTCCCCAAGGTCATCATGATCCCGGATGAGTTCCTGGCCCAGAACATCGCCCGTCAGACCGGAGTGGAGGTGGTGACCTGGGCCGGACACTGTGAGGTGCACGAGCGCTTCACGGCTGCGGACATGAAGCAGCTTCGCGTCGATCACCCGGAGGCCGTGATCATCGCCCATCCCGAGTGCCCGCCCGAGGTCATCGACGAGGCCGACATGTCCGGGTCGACGGCCCAGATGTTGGACTTCGTGGTGACTCGGTCCCCGTCCCAGGTCGCGATGATCACCGAGTGCTCGATGAGCGACAACATCGCGGCCGAGCACCCCGAGATCGACTTCGTGCGCGCATGCAACATGTGCCCTCATATGAAACGCAACAGCCTGTCCACCATCCGCCGCAGCCTGGAGACGATGACCAACGAGGTCACGATCGACCCGGCCATGGCCGAGCGCGCCCGGTTGGCCGTGACGCGGATGCTCGACGTATGAGAGGCGACCAGGGACCCGATTCCTCGACCCCGGTCATCGTCGGAGCGGGTCTGGCGGGATTGATGACTGCCATCAACCTGGCCCCCCAGCCCTGCGTGGTCCTCACCACCGGCACGCTCGGCACCGAAGCGGCGACGGGGTGGGCTCAGGGTGGCATTGCCGCCGCACTGGGCGCTGATGACTCCCCGGCGCTGCACGCGGCCGACACCATGGCCTCAGGAGCCGGACTGTGTGACGCGGAGGTCGTCGAGGCCATCACCGCCTCCGCTCCTGCCGCCGTCGAGCGGCTGGCCGCCCTCGGCGCAGACTTCGACCGACTCCCCGACGGAAGCCTTCGGCTGGGGTTGGAAGGCGCACACTGTCGCAACCGGATCGTCCATGCGGGTGGGGACGGCAGTGGCGCCGAGATCCTGCGCGCCGTCGTCGAGGTCGTCCGCGACACCCCGTCGGTCACCGTGCTGGAGCACACCCGGGCCCTACGGGTGCTGGTGGATCCCGAGGAGCACCACGTGGTCGGTGTCCGGGTCGAGTCAGATGCCGGCACGCAGACCCTGAGCACCCCCGCCGTGGTGTTGGCCACCGGCGGCTATGGAGCCCTGTGGCGGCATACCTCCAACCCACTCGGGGCTCGTGGCCAGGGTCTGGCGATGGCCGTCCGAGCGGGCGCGCAGCTGCGAGACCTCGAGATGGCGCAGTTCCACCCGACGTCGCTGGACGCCGGGCTCGACCCGATGCCCTTGGTCAGCGAAGCCGTCCGCGGCGAAGGGGCCATCCTGATCGACGCTCGGGGAGAGCCTCTGCCGTGTGACAATCTCGCCTCGCGGGACATCGTCTCGCGTGCTGTCTGGGCCGAGATCACCGCAGGGGGGCGCGTGTTCCTCGATGCCCGAGACGCACTGGGTGAGCGTTTCTCCACGGCCTTCCCCGGCATCGACCAAGCGTGCACGTCAGCGGGCATCGATCCGGCGACCGAGCCGATCCCGGTGCACCCGGCCGCGCACTACCAGTGCGGCGGAGTCACCGTCGACCGTCACGGGCGCACGACGGTGTCCGGGCTGTGGGCCGTCGGTGAGGTCGCGAGCACCGGACTGCACGGAGCCAATCGGCTGGCCAGCAACTCGTTGCTGGAAGCCGTCGTCTGTGCCGGCTGGGTGGCGGATGATCTGCGCGACACCCCTCTGCCAGCCCCCATCGAAACCGTGGGCATCGACAGTGAGCCCACGCAGGAAAGCGATGAGTCACGGATGGCCCTGCGAGCGCTGCTCACGACGGCAGCGGGGGTGGTCCGGTCGGCTGGACCTTTGACGCAGGCGGTTCACTCCATCACCGAGCGGATGGACGCCGTCGGTGTAGACGGGCTGAGCGACCACGAGCTGATGGCGCTGCTGATCTGCCGGAGCGCTATCACGCGCGAGGAGAGCCGGGGTGGGCATCTGCGCTCGGACTTTCCGGACACCCACGATCACGGTCGTCACACCACGGCGCAGGTCAGCGACCTCAGCCACCCGGTGGGAGTGCCGGTATGACCCTGACCCCGCTGCCGACCGTCATGCTCGAGCCCTTGGTGCGGGCCGCTCTGCTGGAGGACCTCGGCCGTGCCGGCGACGTCACCTCGGATGCTCTCATCCCAGCGACTGAGCAGGCGACGTTCGCGCTCACCGCACGGGAGTCCGGCGTGGTCGCCGGGCTGGACCTCGTCCGGATCGCGTTCCACCTGGCCGAAGGCGTCGGCACCGTGAAGTTCAGCGCCGAGCGAAGCGATGGTGACCGAGTCGTCCCCGGCGATGTGCTCGGCACCGTGTCCGGCAGCGCACGCGCCATCCTGACCGGCGAACGGGTGGCACTCAACTTCCTCGGACACCTCAGCGGGGTCGCCACGGCGACCGCCACCATTGCCGACGCCATCGCCCACACCACGGCATCGGTGTGCTGCACCCGCAAGACCACTCCCGGACTACGTGCGGTGGAGAAGTATGCGGTGCGCGCCGGCGGCGGCGCCAACCATCGGTTCGGCCTCGATGACGCCATCCTGGTCAAGGACAACCACATCGCCACGGCTGGAAGCATCACCACGGCCGTGGCGCGGGCCAAGGCGGCGGCCGGACACCTGATGGCCATCGAGGTGGAGGTGGACAGCCTGGATCAGCTCGCGGAGCTGCTGCGGGATCCGGTGACCGCCGTGCTGATCGACAACTTCTCCCCGGACCTGGCGGCCGAGGCAGTGCGAATGGTGGACGGCGTGATGGTCGTCGAGGCGTCGGGGCGGGTGACCGCCGAGACCGCTCCCGCCCTCGCCGAGGCGGGAGTGGACATCATCTCGGCCGGGTGGATCACGCACAGCGCGTCCGTCCTGGACATCGGACTCGACGACGCTTGATCCCGCACGCGGTGCCGCGACATAGACGAAGGCCAGGTCCGCAGAGTGGACCTGGCCTTCGTGGATCGTGCTGGGGTTACCTCAGACGCCGACCTTGAAACGCACGAACGAGGTGACCTCGACGCCGCCTTCCTTGGCCACTTGGGCCACGGACTTCTTCGAGTCCTTGGCGAAAGCCTGGTCCAGGAGCACGTTCTCCTTGAAGAACCCGTTCACCCGACCCTCGATGATCTTGGGCATAGCCTGCTCCGGCTTGCCTTCCTCACGAGCAGTCTCCTCGGCGATGCGACGCTCCTGCGCCACGGTGTCGGCGTCGATCTCGTCGCGCGTCAACACGGTGGGGCTGAAGGCGGCGACGTGCATCGCAATGTCGCGAGCCAGTCCGTCCTCACCGCCCTGCGAGGCCACCAGGACACCGATCTGCGCGGGCAGGTCGGGGCTGGTCTTGTGCAGGTAGGACACGACCGAGCCTCCGTCGGGGGCACCGACGCGCGCCACCCGGCGCACCTCGATCTTCTCGCCGATGGTGGCGTTGGCCTCGTCCAGCACGGCCTGGACGCTACGCCCACCCATGTCGGAGGCCAACAGCTCCTCGGCGTTCGAGGCCTCAGTGGCTACGGCCTGGGTCAGCACCTGGTCGGCCAGCGCACTGAACTTCTCGCCCTTGGCCACGAAGTCGGTCTCGCAGTTGACCTCGACGAGGGTGCCGACGCCGTTGCTGACGTCGACGCGGACCAAGCCGTTGGACGCCGATCGCCCTTCACGCTTGGTCACACCTTTCAAACCTTTGACGCGAAGGATCTCGGTGGCCTTGGCGTTGTCGCCGTCGGCCTCATCCAGTGCCTTCTTGACGTCCATCATGCCGGCGCCGGTCTGCTCGCGCAGCGCCTTGATGTCTGCGGCGGTGTAGTTCGCCATCGTTGAGCGTGTCTCCTTTAGCTGTCCAGGAATAATTCAGGAAGTGGGGGCTTCGACGACATCCGCGACGGGTGTCGTGTCCGCGGTTTCCTCGACCGAGGCCTCATCGGCAACGGGTGCCTCTGCCGCCTCGACCTCTTCGACGACCTCAGCCTCAGCAGGCGCCTCCGTGGGCTCGGTGGTTGCCGTTTCGGCGTCGGCCGCGGGTGCCGCGGCGGCCGGAGTATCGGCGGCCGCAGCCTCCGTGGACATCGCTTCGGTTTCGCTTCCGGCCAGCAGCTCGCGCTCCCACTCAGCCATCGGCTCGTTGGCGTCGGCGCCTTCGTCGGACCCTCCACCGGAACGGGCCAACAGGCCCGCGGCGACGGCCTCGGCGACGACCTTCGTCAGCAAGGTGACGGAGCGGATCGCGTCGTCGTTGCCCGGAATCTTGTAGTCGACCTCGTCCGGGTCACAGTTGGTGTCCAGGATCGCAATGACCGGGACGCCCAGCTTGCGGGCCTCCGTCACGGCGAGGTGCTCCTTCTTGGTGTCGACAACCCACACCGCGGAGGGGACCTTGCCCATGTCACGGATGCCGCCCAGGGTGCGCTCGAGCTTGTCCTTCTCGCGGCGCATCATCAGCAGCTCCTTCTTCGTGCGGCCCGAGGAGGCCACATCGTCGAAGTTGATCTCTTCCAGCTCCTTCAAGCGGGTCAGCCGCTTGG
>JBASAN010000359.1:0-10627 GCA_049650625.1 Ornithinimicrobium sp. | reverse complement strand
ACGGCCGGCTGTGGGTCTCGTTCTCGGCCTCCACCGTGGACGAGAAGTACTCGGTGGGCCTGATCTCGGCGCCCGTGGACGCCGACCTGCTCGACCCCGCGTCGTGGCGCAAGACCGGCTACCCGGTGCTGACCTCGGCCGACACCCCCGAGCAGGCCGGCCCCGGCCACAACTCGTTCACCACCGACGAGCTCGGCAACACCGTGATCGTCTATCACTCCCGGACGATCTCGGAGATCATCGACGGCGGCCTGACCGACCCGGGCCGTCACGCCCGGGCCCGCACCGTGGTCTTCGACCACCGCGGCCAGCCGGTGTTCACCGTGGTGGGCGACGACCTGCTCGACCCGGCCAACGCGTCGGTCTCGGTGCAGGTGAGGGTCGAGGGCGACGAGGCCCCGGCCCCGGTGACCCCGACCATCACCGGCGACGCCGCCACCGGCCACACCCTCACCGCCGACACCGGCGACTGGGGCGAGGCCGCCGAGCTGACGTACCAGTGGTTCCTCGACGATGAGCCCGTCCAGGGCGCCACCGACGCGACGTTCGAGGTCCGCCCGCCGATGGTGGGCAGCCGGATCACCGTGACGGTGACCGGCACGACCGACGGCGCCGACCCGGTGAGCCTGACCTCGGAGCCGACCGCTCGCGTGGCCCGCACCTCGAAGCCGCAGATCGCCGGCGCCGCCAAGGTGGGCAAGACGGTGCGCGCCGTCCCCCGGGCCTGGACCCCCGGCACCACCTTCGAGTACCGCTGGCTCGCCGACGGCGAGGTGATCGCCGGGGCCACCGACGACCGGCTCTCGCTCGGCGCGGAGCTGAAGGGAACGGAGATCACCGTCGAGGTGACCGGCACGAAGGACGGCTACGCGACCGCGAGCGAGAGGAGCGACGCGGCCGGTCCTGTGAGGTAGTCCGCCCGATCAGCAGCCGGGCCGTCCGCGATGCGGGCGGCCCGGTTTGCTGTGTCAGACCGCCCACTATGACGCGCCCTGATCAGGCCCTCCACCGCGAGGCTCCCTGGCACGTGTCACGAGGATCAGCTCGGCGGGCATTACGAGACAGGTCAACTCCGAGAACACCGCGGCCCCCGTCTGGGAACCGCGTAGAGAAGCCATCCTCAATCCCAAACACATCCAATTGGTCCACCCGAATCGCCGGCCATCGTGGAAGACTGACTGTAACGGTTGAGCGGCGAGGGAGGAGGAACCTATGGCGGACATTGTGGGTGTTCACGGAATTTTCATGAATCGTTCGTCACGGCTGGAGATGCACGACACCTGGCTTGCGGCGATCGCCACGGGCATGGATGATCGACGGTCGGCCCGCGCGGGCGACGTAAAATTTGAGTGTGCTTTTTTCGGGGACCTCTACCGGAGCAAGGGCGCTACTGCTGCCCCCCTCGCAGTCACTGATCTCGCGCCGGGGTTCGAGCAGGAATTGCTGCTAGCCATGGACGAAGACCTCGTAGGAAAGGAGGAAGCCAGCGCGACAAAAGGAGCGACCGTCATGCGGTTGCAGCGAGCCCTCGCACGCCTGCAAGAGCGGGAATTTCTGGAGGGTGCATCGTCGGCCGTCCTTTCGTTCGTGCGCCAGGCCAACCGCTACTTCACGGACCAGGCGTTCCGGCGTAACGTCCTGGCCGAGTTTGCCCAGGCGATCGGCACCGAAGCGCCGGTCGTTGTTGCGCACTCACTGGGCACGATCGTGGCATACGACTGGCTTCGCGCACACCCGGGCACCCCCAAGATCACGCTGGTCACCATGGGCTCTCCGCTTGGATTCCGTGAGGTCCGCCGCCTCCTCGGGGCCCTCGACGAGCCGCTGGCCTGGCCGAGCCCGGTCGCACGTTGGGTCAACGTGGCGGGCGAAAACGACCCGGTGGCAATGGTCAAGGAATTAGATGGCGTCGTCGAGGGCTTCATAGATGACCGCATCGCCGTTACCGGCTGGAAGACGTGTCACTCGGCCACCGAATACCTTGCCAACCCGCACGTCTCGAAGGTTCTGGTGGAAACTCTTGGGTGAGCAAGCCGTCCATTTCTGTGTCTCCGGAATCGTGGCGTACGACCACTTGCCATCGCTCCCAGAGGTGGTGGACGAGATTGAGTTAATGCGGCAGACCTTTACCCAACTCGGGATGACGGAGATCTTCCCCATTGATGGTCTCCGCGATCACCAGTCACTGCACACACACCTGCAGGAGTGGACACCCGATCGACCCGCAGACGAGGTCACACTGGTGATCTACGCCACAGGTCATGGCATGCAATCCGTAGACTCGCGGAGGTGGATCCTGGCCGACGCCGATGCAAGCGAGGATAACCCGCGGAAGTCGCTCGAGCCCCAAAAGATACTGGAGGCGGTTCACGGCGTGGGCAGGATCCTGCTGATCCTGGACGCCTGCTTCGCCGGCTCGGGTGCGGACGAGGCATTCCCGCTCGCACGAAAGACCCTGCAGGAGGCGAAGCCGCTCGGGGCAACCGATCTCTGCATCCTGTCCGCAGCTCAGCGGCTCGTGCCGGCCCGTCCGAACGCGCTCGCCCGCGCCCTTGCTGCGGCCCTGATCGCACAGGTCCGACCCTCGCTAGATCGCCAGTTCCTCAACATGGAGGACGTTGAAGCGTCACTCGCGAAGCGGTTCGCGGCAACGGAGCAGGTTCCGCAAATCGTTCGGGGCAAGCAGGTCGGCTCGCGAATGCTGCCGAACCCCGGGTACATGCCCCCTCCGCCACCGCGGTGGGACAGGATGCCCCTGCTCGGCGTGTCGGCCACCGCGCGCGGGTTGTCCGACCGGAGAGATCGCGGATGGTTCTTCACCGGCCGGGACCTCGCCCTCGCAGAGCTCTGGGAATACGTGCACACTGCGCCGAAGGAACGGCGTGGCCCGTATCTCCTGACCGGGCCGAGCGGGTCGGGAACCAGCGCCCTCCTGGTCCGGATGGTGACGACGGCGACCAGCGCAGACCGTGCCGAGCTCCCGCTGGTGACGCGACCCGCGGCCGACCAAGCCGAAGACGTCGCCGCCATGCTGGTGAGCTGCACCGGGCGGACCACCGAAGATGTCGTAGGCCTGGCAGAATCTTTTGATGGGCACCTGCTCCTCCTCGACGACGTTGACGAGGCGGCGGAGCCGGATGCCGTGGTTGACTGGGTCGCGGCAGAAGCGGACCGGCGCGTAGTGGTCGTCCGCCGCGACACGATCCCGACCTCTGATCCGCGATTCGCAGGTTGCACGGATCTCGCCTCATTTGGTCACAACATCGCCGCCGACAGCCTCGCCTACCTCCGCCTGCGCTTGGCGGTCATCGGCGCCCAGCCATCGGACCATGAAGTCGAGCTGCTGGCGAGCGCATCCGGTGGCGTATTCGCGGCCGTCGTGGCCGCCGCCGATGCCTGGGCGCGGGCCGAGAGACAAGCAGGTCACCCCCTGCAAGCAGCGCTCAGGGCCGCAACGAAGCGTCTGCACACCGCCCGCGTGCAGACTCTCCGCCGAGCTGGCGTCGGATCAAGGCCCGCCCAGACCGCCGTCGACATGCTCGATGCGGTCTCGAGCTGGGACGAGGAGTCCGGGGTGCCCCTCGAGATGTGGGCCAGAGTGTCGGGCTGCCCTGCCGAGTTGCTGCGCGCGGCCGCTCCGCGCCTTGGCGCCCGCCCGGCCGACGGCGAGAACGGATGGGCCTTCCCGCAGCGGCTCGCTCCACGAGGGGCATCGATCGCCGTCCAGCTCCTGGACGCCGTTAACTTCGACAATACGACGTGGGCCGACGCACCTCCCGCGGTGATGTGCGCCCTGCTGGGTGCTGCGACGGCCTTCCCCGAGGATGACGCTCTCGCTGGCCTGCTGGCAGACGAGCTGTTTCTTCTCGCCTGTCCACCGTCCGCCGTGACCCGGACCATCCAACGCGACGGGGTCCCGGGCGCGCTGCGGCGGGCCTGGGGTCGGGTTCCGGGCGTTGGACAACATGGGCGAGCGTCGGCGCTTCGCCTGGCCCTGGCCGAGGAGGGCGTTCGTCCACTTCCAGCCATCAATGGCACCGGACTTTCGGTCGTCGCGGCTGCTCGCTCCGCTTTGAATGCTGAGGCCTACGCGCAGGAACAGTTCAGAGGCGGCGGCTTGGCCGACTCGGTTCGGTCGGCCGCCCTTCACACGCAGCAGGGTTTGCTAATCGTGACCGCCCAAGACGATGCCGAGGTCGTCATGCGCAGCGGACCCGGCCTCCGTGATACCCGGCTCCTCGGGCGCCCGTTCCAGCGGGCCGTCACCGGCTTGGCCGTGGTTTTCGCCGGGGGTGCTGGCGACGCGGTCAGCATCGTCGCTGTGAGCGCTGACGAGGGCGTATGGATGCTGCCGCCCGAAGGTGGTTGGCAGCGACTCCCCGCACTCCGTGCGGCCACGGCTGAGGCCGCTGGTCCGGTGATGATCGCGCTCAGGCGCCCGGGAGGCGTCGACCTGATCGATGGTGCGGGGGAGGTTCACCTCAGTCGAACGATTCCCGACGTCGATCACTCCCTGATCGCCATGGCTCCAAACGGTCCCGTCCTGTGGTACGCGTCCTCTCGGGACCGCCTACGGCGGCGATCGCTGCCCACCGGCCTGACAGACGATGTCGGTGCGCTCCCCGGCCTACGCGTTCTTGGCGCTGGTTGCGACGGCGACGTCGTGGCTATCCACCGCGCCGGGTTCACCCGCTATGACGCCCGCGGAGGACCTTCATGGTCCATGGCGCTCGTGCCGCAGGGGCCGGTCCGACACTGCATCGGGTCAGGGCATCACGCCTTCCTGGCCGGCGGGTCAGATTCTTCCTACTGGGTCACCCATCACGGTCTCGATTCGCCGCCGACCGAGCCCTTCCTCACCGGCGACTACGTGGTCGCGCTGCACCCGGGGACCCGACCTGACCAAGTCGTCGTGGTCGGCCGGCGCCGGATCGCGGTCTTAGAGGCCGCGCCGCTATCGGTGACCGACACCGAGGAGGTTCCACCATGACGAATGCTGAGTTGCCGTCCTCGGTGCAGGCTCGGATCGACCAGGCCGCCTGGCTCGCCACCCGTTACGCCCTGGCCGCACACGCGAACCACCCACCGGACCTCAGCGTGGCCTACTACGGGGCGCCAGTCTGGCGGGTCGGACCGCAGATGCTCGGCGTGGGAATGCGGCCCTGCGGGCCAGAGGGCACGGAGGCGTTTGAGCACCAGGTGCACCAGGGTTTAGAGAGTCTTTTCGACCACGGTGAGCATCTAAGCGCCGATCCGGCCGTGGTCCTGGAGCTGACGGCGTTCGCGCAGTGGGGCAGCGGGCGCCCGACGGCACCCCAGGGACCGTTGTGGCTGGATACGAAGTGGGAGGTAGTGGTCCCCTGTTGGGCGAGCGGGTCCGAGGGATTCGTCGGCGCGGCAGGACACGACTGGTTCCAGGTCATGCCAGACCAACCGGTTGGCAGCCTCACCAGCCGAGTGCGGGCTGCCCTAGCGACCGTCTTGGACGACGCCGGCCTAACGCTGGATCTGGCGCCGCCTAGCCCTTCCTACGGCCTATTGTGGCCGCTCGCGTCGGCTCCGGCCGCCGATGCCCTCGGCGTCCATGAGACGTTCCGGGTTCTCGGCGAGATCGCCGGGATACCTCGAAACCGTCCATTCATCGCTCTGGGGACCCTCGGCCCGGAAGGAGTCGTCGCCTACCCGCACGCCGCAGTGGACGCCGTGACTACGAGTACGGATTGGGGTGACGCAGACATCCTGATACCCGGTCCGAACGGGTGGGTTCTGCGTCACGCTGACGGCAACCGTCGGGGTTCCGTTGACGCCGGCCTCGAGATCGGAGCCGCTGCTGAACTCGTCTGGGGCGAAGCGTGGCAGGACTGGCAGCGCCGCTGCCATAAGGCGGCGCTTTGGAACCTCGGCTGGTCAACTCTTCCAGCGGCGCCCGAGGCCGGCTTGCCAGACACCAAGGTCGCCCAAGTGAGCCGTATCGTGCAGCTAGTCAAGGGCATCCGTCGCGGAATCGCGCTTGGCGGGACGCCGCGCAGCGGCAAAAGCACGATCGCCCGCATGGTGATTGCGGAATTGGAGCGGATCAGCCAAGCAGAGCGGCAACGATTGGCGGGGCCGGGGCCCTCTGCCCGACCGCCAAAGCAAGCAGCCATCTGGCAGATAGCCTCGGTGGCAAGTGTCGGGCACGCGCTACCGGACCGGGAGACCCTAGTTGAGGTCGGTCGGCATGCGCTGGCCCGGGCCGACCGGACTGGCGCGACCCGGCGACTGCTGGTGCTCGACGACCTGTACGCCATTGGTGACGGCGACATAGACCACCTACTCACCTACCTCTGTGAGAAGCTCGACGCCACGGTCGTCGCAGTCCTGGAGTACGACGTGAACTCAGTGAACGACTGGAGAGTCGAGCGGCACGTCGTCGTCACAGCCGTGGTCGGACCTCGGGCCCTCATGGAGTTCGTGAATGAGGTGGCTCGACTACGGCCAGATGTCGACCGGGACGCCGGCATAGCGGCTGTGTCCGCGGATCCGCCGGTCCGGGACTTGGCGCGGCTCATCCGGATCCTCACCGGTGGCGGCGAGCGGGCCGAGATTGATGTGGAGATCGCAGGTCTGGCCACTCGCCAGGAGCCGGCCACGCTCCGAGCTCTGGCTATATTGGCTGCAGCCAGCCTGACCCGGACGCCGGCCAGGGAGAAGGATCTTCCCGAGTTGGCATCACTCGGCCCTGCCGAGAGGGAGACACTCCGGCTCCGTCCTCTGCCGCACGGGAACGTCCGGATATGCGACTCGGAGACGTGCAGGACTCTCGTGAAGAGCTGGCAGTCCAGCCTACCCGAGAACGACGCGCGCCGGACCGATCCCCATCTCACGGCTCTGGCCGGACTGCTCTACCCCCGGTTCGTTCGCCCCCTGCTTGAGCGGGGCTCCGCAGATCTGGTCCCCGTTTTGGCAGCGGTGCGGCTCTACGACAACCGGATGTGCGGAGCACTTCTCAGGTCGGCAACTCGAGATCAACTCCTAGGCCCCTGGTTGGACGACGCGCGAGCGGAGACCGTCGCCCGGTTCGGACTCGCGATGGAAACCGCGCTGTCGGCCGGGATGCGCCGTCGAACCATCGAGTCGATCGAGAAGATGGCCGCCAACGGTGCGCCTTTGGAGACGACGCTCGACGCGATTGACGTCGTCAGGTGTCTGTCGACGCACCTTGCCTTTGCGGCCGAGGACCGGTTTGACGACGTGACCAAGTGGCTTGCCGATGAGATGCATCGCCTCATCGATGAACGAAACGGGCAAGTGGATCAGCGCTACTCCCTGCTATCCCGGTTGGACCGTCTAAACTCTCCGGAGCTCAGCGTTCAAGTGGCCCGTGAGGCCTCAAAAATACTCGACCGACTCAACCCGGAGAGCGCCGAAGACTACTACACCGTCGCCCGTGTTGAGGCCTTGCAGCGACGGGCGGCTCGGGCGGCCGAACAGGACGAGGACCGAATCTTCCCCCTCGATCAGGAGAAGGCAGTCGGTGCGCTGGTCAGTTATCGGGTGAGCCACACGACACCCTTCGAGGTGATCGTTGGCCAGATGTTGCTGCAGGCTAGTTCCGAGTTCACAACCTTTAGTGCGTTGCTTGAGGAACGGTTACCGCTGATGGCAAGCGCCGTGAGGCTGTCAACCGCTGCTGCGGTTGCGCGAGCCTTGAACCACATGCGCAAAATGCGGTCGACTCAGTGCAACGAACTGCTCAACCGGGTCGGGACCGGTGAGTATCGTGCTGGATTCATAAAAGCCGTCCGCCAGGTGATGCAAGAGGGTGCAGAGACCGATGCGGCCAGCCTTGTCCAGGCGATCGCTACAGTAAACCTTGGCGTCGCATATCACCTGTTGTTCGACGCCGGAGAGCCCTCCGAGGCGCTCGCTCGTGCGCTCATTAAAGACGACCCGCGCGACCGGGATCCGAAGGGCGTGGGAATGCTGCTGTCGGCTACGAACCAGATCGACGAGGTCTATGCCGCCGGCGCGGGCTCTTTTGGTGCGCAACTGGGGAGGTGCCTGGGGGACACCTGGATCCTGAAGGTTCTCGACAATGACCCGCGCCCATCGGTCAAGTACCACCTGCTCAAGGGAATATGGGACGCCGATCTTGACTCCCGTCTTCGGCACTTGAACAAGGTCGTGCAGCTTGTGGCTGCCGATGTCGATCGGTCGCGGTCTGCTTGGACCGCGCGCCTCGCTCTACGCATCGCAACAGACCCGGGCATGGGGCATGTCTTCCTCGATCGCCTGCGGGAGAGCTGCGCCGAAGACAGCCTGCTGGAGTGCATGCTCGCCGCTCCCCAGGAGGCGTTGGCGGAGTTCCACCGGCTGGGTCGCATGCTGTTTCCGGAAATTCCGCCGCGATTCGCGACCCGGTTGACTGGTTCGGGCTTGCTAGGCCGAATGACAGCCGCCCGCGGAGTAGTGACGGCGAACAACTGCCGCGAGGTCGCCCGCACCCTGGCGGATGCGGGTGAGAAGGGGGCGGCTGGTCGCGTCCTGCGTGAGCTGGTCATGGAAGTTCAAGAGGGCGCCAATCCAGACGACATGGTTTCCGCGTGGTGGACCGACCAACTGGTCGCCGCACGAAACGGTGAGGAGGTCGTGCAGATTCTGACAGCGCTGCGAGAGTTGGAGCCGGGGGCCGCGAGACGCGTGGTCGACCGGTTTTCTGCTCGTCGGCGGGGTCGGCCTGATGGCAACGATGCCGAGCCCGTGCCGGTCCTGCTGACGCGTCGGACCATCTTCGACGATTCGGCATCGGCAACCTTCATCCTCGGCGGTCTCGAGGAAATCCGACCAGGGTTGGGTCGAGCGGTCTATGACGAGCTAGTGGAGAAGAGCCGCTTTGCGGCTGTCGTCATGTCTCACGAACTAATGCTCGAGCAGCGCCCCACGCAGCTGTGGAAGACCGCGCGGGCCATGAGCCGCACTGGGCTCACCCGCAAGGACGCGCTCAGCCATTGGATGGACGGAGAGGTCAAGCTAGGGGTTATCCCCTACTTCCGTGGGCCTAGGGCACTACGCGATATGATCCGGACCCTCGCCCTCTGGAGCCCGCGGGAGGGAGAACGTGCCGCCGAAAAGGTGGCTGTGGCACCGCTCCTCGCCCGTCTTACGCGCTTCGCGCGGCATGACGTCGGGCCGGCGGTCGATCTTGCCGCCCTGCTGTGGCAGCTCGGCGAAGGTACGAAATCGATCAAGATCTTGAAGGCCCTGGTGGAACGGGACTCAGACCGCCTAGTCGACTACTTGCAGCCAGCAGAAATGTTGCGCCTCATCCCCTTCCTCCACCGACTCGAAGCCACGGGAGTCGCCGACCGTATCGGCACCGCGGTGCTGGAGCGGGCTGCCCAAGATACGACCCGGCATGTGGCGGACGTGCTCTTGTCGACCGGGCATGTGATGCACGCTCTAGCGCGGGGAGGCTTTGCTCGGCCGTCGGCCGAGCCGAGGGGCGACCTCTTTAGCAGCCGGAGAGCGTTGGTGCGGCCCGGCGCCCTTGCCTGGGCTGTTGTATCGCTGCCCTCCTCGAGTTGGGCAACCGACGTCGCTGCACGGACGGATGCGCTGATGTACGGCGGGTCCGAGGCGGGAACGTACTGCGCTGCCGAGCCATTCGCAGCTCTTTCGGTCGCTGCGACCCGAGGTGCGGCCGAATCCGTACCGCTGGACGTCGGAGCAGCGCTTTCGGGCATGTCATATCGCCAGTTGCTAGTCCTCGAAGAACTAGCATCCCGCGACGCATTCCTTCGCGCCCAATTAGATGAGGCACGCCCGACCCTAGAAGCGCTCTGTTCCACACCGTACGCCACGACTAATCACGAGGCCTGGCTGCTCAAGCAGCGGATGAACGAAGCGGCCAGTGTGTTCAACGAGGGAGCCTGAGTTGACTACGCGATGTCGTCAACGACGAAGACCGCTCCAGCATCCGGCACCGGAGCGGGTCCTGCGAGCCCATCCCGTACCGGCACGCTCCGCGAGACCATACGCCTGTGGCACGCTCCGGGGCCCTACCCCCGGAACTTGGACACAGGGGTTGATTACGCAGCGGTCGGCAGCGTAGCGGTAGAGCTGGTCTCGTAGTCGATCGGGGAGAGGTAGCCACACCAGGAGTGGCGTCTCTTGGTGTTGTAGCGGGTCAGCCAGCTGAAGAGCTGCCGGCGGCAGGTCAGCTCGTCAGTCCAGCAGGCGGCGTCTTGGAGGACCTCGCGCTTGAGGGTGGCGTTGAACGACTCCGCGAGCGCGTTGTCGGCTGAGGTGCCGACGGCGCCCATGGACTGGGTGACGCCGAGCTTGCGGCAGAGCCGGGCGTAGTTCCTCGAGGTGTAGACACCGGACTCAACCGGTGGAAGCACCACCCCGATTACGGAGGTGTTGATGGGACGTCAGCCGGGGTGGATGGTCACACAGACAGGGAGGCCGGCGTTGCGGTCGCCAGGACGGCCACCGATTCGCCACACGTTCGAGCGTGACTTCTGGCGCAAGATCGCGGACGGCATGACCAGCGAGGACGCCGGGGTCGCGGTCGGCGTGTCGGGCCCGGTGGGCTCGAGGTGGTTCCGCGAGCGTGGCGGCATGCCATCGATCAGCCTCGAGG
>JBASAN010000358.1:0-2759 GCA_049650625.1 Ornithinimicrobium sp. | reverse complement strand
CACCGTCACTGGCGTAGAAAGGGTCGAAGGTCGTGGGTGCTCCTGCGGCGCCGAAGATGAACTGGGCGTCGCTGCTTTCGGAGCCGCTGCCCCCTTCGGCTCCGGAACTGTCCTCACGCTCCGATTCGGCGCAGGAAGACAGCCCTAGGGCCAGGCAGGCTGAGCCGGCGATTGCGGCCACCTTGCGGTTGATCATCGTGCCTCCTTGTAGAACTTCGCGGTTGTCCCTGTGCTGCAATGCCGACGCGTTGACCAACATTGGTCTGGCGAACATACCTACCTGAAGGCTTTCTGGAAACAGGAAACCCGAGGTGTTGGCCGAAACCTTGACCAATCTGCAACGCAAACCACGATGTGATGGGGTCAGGAGGTGACCCCTACGGAGCCCTCGCCGCGCTGGGTGTCAGCAGCCGCGCTGGTCGATGATCTCGGTATGCCGCGTCGTCTGCTGGCCGCGCGGCGCACCGCGCCGGTGGAGCTGGCCGGGAGGTGGGAGCTGCCCGGCGGCAAGGTCGAGCCCGGCGAGGCGCCTGAAGCCGCCCTGCATCGAGAGCTGATGGAAGAGCTGGGGGTCCGGGTCGTGCTGGGGGAGTCCGCCGTAGGGCCCAGAGGCGGCGCCTGGCCGTTGCACCCCGGATGGTTCATGCGGTTGTGGTGGGCGCAGATCATCGAGGGGGACCCGCGCCCTTTGCAAGATCACGACCTCCTGCGATGGGTGGATCGCCGGTCCGCGCCGACGTTGGCCTGGCTGGACAGCAACCGCGCGATCACCGCATACCTGGCCGGGCGGATGCATGCGCACGACCGTCCGTGACCGGCTCGGTCAAGGGTCCGCGTCAGTGAACCCTCATCGGGTGATGATGTCGTGGCCGTACTCGGAGATCCGGTCCAACATGGCGTCGACGTCGGAGGTGGTCACCGCAGGGTTCATGAACAACAACCGGAACGTGTTGAGTCCGTCGATGGGCTGGAAGCCCACCATCGCGGTCCCTTCGATCTGCATCCGCGCCTTGATCTTCGGCGCGAGCGCGTGCAGCTCGGCGCGGACGTCCGGATCGAGAGCTCTGATGGCCTCGGGGGTGAGTGACTGAGGGCGCATCGTCGGTGGGACCCAGCCGAACACGACGTTGGTGAAGGTCCCGGCCACGGGCATGAACTCACCCTTGGAGGCGGCGATCCGTGCTCGAGCGTGCTCGGCCATGGCGACGGCGTGGTCGATGCGTGCGGCGAACCCGGCGTCGCCATGGTGCTTCCACGCCAACCACAGCTTCAGGACATCGACCCGACGCGCGCACTGGAACGTCCGGTCACCCGAGTCGTACTCCACGTGCAGCTTGTCCGGCTGGAACAGGTAGTCCGCCTGCAGCGCGAAGCACGGCTCGAGCAACTCCGGCTCGTGCACCAGCAACGCGGTGCACTGCTGCGTCATGCCCATCATCTTGTGCAGGTTCCACACCACGGAGTCCGAGCGCTCCACCCCCTGCAGCAGGTGCGCGTGGGTCGGTGAGAACAGCGCCGATGCGCCGTAGCACCCGTCCACATGGAGCCAGAGCCCGTGGTCCCGGGTGATATCGGCCAAGGCGTCGAGGTCGTCGAACCCAGCGGTCACGGTGGTGCCCGACGTGGCGACGACGGCGAAAGGCACCTCGCCCGCGGTCAGGGACTTGCGGATGGCCGCGTCGAGCGCGGCCGGGATGATCGCCCCGTCATCGTCCGCCGCGACCGTGACGACCGCGTCTGTGCCGATCCCCATCACGGCCGCACACTTGGTCGTGGCGTAGTGCCCGGACTCGGAGACGAACACGGTCATCCGTTCGCCGGTGCCTCCGGTGCGCAGAAGGTCCGGACGCATTCGGTGCCGGGCCAGCTGCAAGGCGTACAGCATGCCGCTCGATCCGCCGGGGCAGAACATGCCCGGAGGCAGGTGCGGAATCGGATCGTCGCCAGAGTCGACGTATCCCACGATCCGGCCCAGCTTTGACAGGACCGCGCTCTCCATCAGGGTGAACACGGGTGCTGCTTCGAACGTCGCGCCCGTGGTGTTCAGCGCGCTGGCCAGCCAGTCGCCGACGACCGAGAGCGGATCCGGTCCGGCGAAGTTCTGATTGACGAACCGCGGGTGGCTCGTGTGGACCGAGCGCTCGATGACGAGGTCCACCGCCGCGAGGAGCGACTCGTCGTCCTGGGCGAGTGCGTCGTCGTCGAACGCGAGGGCGGTCGCTTCCTGAAACAGCGACCGCAGCTCCTCCGGAGACGCAAGATCGATCACGGGATCGTCGCTGCGAGGCGGGTCCAGCACGTAGGCGAGCGCACGTCCGGCGATGAGCTCCTCCAAAGACTCGCTCGTGCGTCCTGGCGCGCCCGTGTCGTCGGTATGCAGGTCGCTCGTCCCCTTGGTAGTCCTCGTCGCGTCGTATCGACTCGATAGCCAGAAGTCGACATCCTCCCACGCTCGCGAGGTCCACTGATCGGACCCTGCGAGCCCCAGTTGATCGCTGCGATGCACGGGAGTTGCCGTTCGGCTGAGACAATCTCTGCTATGCCCTCTTCTGTGACTCAAGACAGCGCTGCCTCCGAGGCGACGCTGCGCACTCGCTCGGACCTTCGCAACGTCGCCATCGTGGCCCACGTGGACCACGGCAAGACCACCCTGGTCGACGGGATGCTCTACCAGTCCGGTGCGTTCGACGACCGCCGCGGTGAGGACGTCGAGCGCGTCATGGACGTGGGAGACCTGGAGCGCGAGAAGG
Organism: Ornithinimicrobium sp.; assembly: GCA_049650625.1. Classification (GTDB taxonomy): domain Bacteria; phylum Actinomycetota; class Actinomycetes; order Actinomycetales; family Dermatophilaceae; genus Ornithinicoccus. The sequence continues at coordinate 9 of JBASAN010000358.1, read as the reverse complement.
GCATCACGA
>JBASAN010000357.1:0-5149 GCA_049650625.1 Ornithinimicrobium sp. | reverse complement strand
ATCCGGGTCTGCTCGGCGGCGTGGGCCGACTCTGCGTCGCTGGGGGCCTGCTCCGCCTGCGCCAGGACCCTACGGGCATCATCGACCCGCTGCGCGAGCACAGCCTCTTCCTCGCGGACCGCTGCTGCCTGCTGCCTCAGCCGCTCCGGATCACGCCCGCCTCGGCCGGACTGAGGACGTTGCCCCTCCCCCACCTCGGCCGCCATCAACCGCACTCGTTCGGAGGCGAGATCATGAGTCGATTGCAGACGCTCGGCCAGAGCGGATGCCTCGTAGAACAGATCTTGGGCCCGGGACAACGCCGGTGCCGTCTCGGCGCTGGCCTTCTCGGCAAGGTCCACCGTCGTGGTGATCTCGGACAGCGCTTCCTCGGCTCTCCGGCGACGTTCCACCAGCAGAGCCTCAGCCTTGATCTCGTCGTCCAGTGCCGTTGTGGCTCCGACGATGTCGTCGGCCAGCAGCCGCAACCGCGCATCCCGAACCGCTGCCTGGATGCCCGCAGCCCGCCGAGCGGTCTGCGCTTGACGGCCCAGCGGCCCCAGCTGTCGACGGATCTCGCTGGTCAGGTCGCCCAGTCGGGTGAGGTTGCCCTCCATCGTCTCCAGCTTGCGCAGGGCACGCTCTTTGCGTTTGCGGTGTTTGAGCACTCCAGCGGCTTCTTCGATGAAGCCACGCCGCTCCTCCGGGGTCGCCCGGAGGACCTGGTCGAGCTGACCCTGGCCGACGATGACGTGCATCTCGCGGCCGATACCCGAGTCGGACAACAGCTCCTGGATGTCCAGCAACCGGCAGGATGTGCCGTTGATCGCGTAGTCCGACCCACCGTTGCGGAACATGGTCCGGGTGATCGTGACCTCGGTGTAGTCGATCGGCAACGCACCGTCGGTGTTGTCGATGGTCATCGACACCTCGGCTCGTCCCAGCGGCGGACGCCCCGAGGTGCCCGCGAAGACGACGTCCTCCATCTTGCCGCCCCGCAGGCTCTTGGCGCCCTGCTCGCCCATCACCCAGGCGAGCGCGTCAACAACGTTTGACTTCCCGGAGCCGTTAGGGCCCACGATGCAGGTGATACCAGGCTCGAGGCGCAGGGTGGTAGCCGAGGCGAAAGACTTGAAACCGCGCAGGGTCACACTCTTGACGTACACGTGCGGCGGCTCCCCTTCCCGGGCCTGAGGTCGTCGACCCCGAATCGGAGGTGATCCTCGGACGTCGAGGTCACACTGCCGGTCACCCTACCCAGCCTCGGGCACGATCAGTGGTTCATCCTCGACTACCGCTCCACGAACCCGGTCACGCCGTCGCGCGGTGGATGCCACTGCACCGTGGCACCGCGCACGCAGCCGGGACGGCCCGTCGGGCGAGCGTCCGGCTCCAGGATCGTGACCAGGCTCTCGATATCGCGGCGGAGGCCTTGCGCGACGACTTCAACCCTCCCGTCGGGCATGTTCCGAGCGTGCCCGACCAGGCCGAGCTCCAGCGCCCTCGCCCGCGTCCACCACCGAAAGCCGACCTGTTGCACTCGTCCTCGTACGAAGATCACTGCACGCGCCACCTCATCCCGCCGGGTCATCCGATGAGGTTATAGCCGTGGGCGAGGCCTCACCGAACGACACGGACCCGAGGCGGCGACTGGCACCGAGGGCAGAAGTGCGAGGAGCGGTTCATGAACTCCTCGCGGCGGATGGCGGTGCCACACCGCCCACAGGGGCGACCCGACTGTCCGTAGGCGTCGAGCGACCGGTCGAAGTAGCCACTGGCTCCGTTGACGTTGACGTAGAGGGCGTCGAAACTGGTCCCTCCGACCCTGAGCGCCTCGTCCATCACCGCACTGGCATGGTCGAGCACCCGAGCCAGAGCGGGCTTGGTCAATAGGTCACACTCGCGGCGACCATGGATGCCGGCTCGCCACAGCGCCTCGTCGGCGTAGATGTTGCCGATGCCGCTCACCATGCTCTGGTCCAGCAGCGCCCGCTTGACTGCGGTACGCCGACCCTTCATCCGGCGCACCACGGCGCTCTGGTCGTAGGCAGATTCCAGGGGGTCGGGGGCGATGTGCACGACGGAGGCGGGCACACCGAAGGGGTGACCCGGAGCCGCCGAGGGACCGCTCTGGTGGCGAGGCCCCATCGAGGAGGGTTCACCGGCGGCTGAAGCATGGGGGTCAGCCACCAGCGGCAGCAGGGACAAGCCACCGAACGTCCGCTGGTCGATGAAGCGCAGGACGGACCCTCCGTCCTCGAAGGTGAAGGTGGCGTGGGTATGCCGCGGGGGTCCGGTGTCCTCACGGTGCACCAGCAGTTGGCCACTCATCCCCAGGTGGATGACGAGCGCCTGTGGCTCGTCCCCCGGACCTGCCAGGACCAGCCACAGGTACTTGCCTCGACGATCGGCAGCCCGGACGGTCATGCCGATGACACGGGCGGACAGCTCTGCCGGTCCTGCCGCGTGGCGCCGGGCGACGCGGTGGCCGGTCAGCGAGGCGCTATGGATCGTGCGGCCGACGACGTGCTCAGCCACCCCGCGGCGGACCACCTCGACCTCGGGCAGCTCAGGCATCCCTCACTCCGCTCGTGAAGCGTCGTGGTGGGGTCTGGGGGTCACGCCTCGCGCGGTGCGTCGATCGTGCTGGTCTGCAGCATCGCCGCGGCCCGCTCGGTCAGGACGTTCCACGCCTGCTCGGCGGCCACCTGCTCGGCCGCCTTCTTCGAGCTTCCCTCCCCGGAGCCGACGACCTCGTCGCCGACCACAGCCTGAGCCTTGAAGGTTTTGTCGTGGTCGGGGCCTTCGTTGTCGACGAGGTACTCGGGGCCCGATAGCTCCGCCGCGGAAGCGAGCTCTTGCAGGCTTGTCTTCCAGTCGAGCGCCGCACCCCATTTGGCGCTTTCGGCCATGAGCGGATCGAGCAGATGGTGGACCAGCAGGAACGCCGACTCCATGCCGTGCGTCACGTAGACGCAGCCGATCAGCGCTTCGGTGGTGTCCGCCAGGATGCTCGCCTTGTCCCGTCCCCCGGTCGCCTCCTCCCCGCGCCCGAGCAAGACGTAGGAACCCAGCCCCCGGCTGCGGGCGACCTCGGCCAAGGCGCGGGTATTGACGACGGCGGCCCGCAGTTTGGCCAGCTGACCTTCGGGCAGGTCCGGGTTGTCGCGATAGAGCGAGTCGGTGACTGCCACCCCCAGCACGGCGTCGCCCAAGAACTCCAGGCGTTCGTTGTGCGGGGCGTTGTCGTGCTCATAGGCGTACGAGCGATGGGTCATCGCCCGGCGCAACAGCGACTGCTCGCAGGGGTCACCAACAACGCTCGTCAGCAGCTCTTGCAGCTCTGCCAACGGGCGCGGGGTGCCCGGTTGGTCGTCGTCGCCCACCGGGTTGCTGTGGAGCGTCAAGTCGCTGGGGTAGCTCAGCCCTGGTGCTCGGTGCGCTCGGCAGCGTCGTAGTGACGGCCGCCGTAGTTGCCGCAGGAGGGGCAGGCCCGGTGGGGCTGCGTCTGCGCCTTGCACTGCGGGCACATGGTCAGCGCCACGGCGCTGGCTTTCCAGTTCGAACGGCGGTGTCGGGTGTTCGATCGCGACATCTTGCGCTTCGGGACGGCCACGTCAGGTCCTCTTCTCGTAGTCAGTGCTGCTGGTGAGGTCGGCTAGTGCCGCCCACCGTGGGTCGATGAGATCGTGCTGGTGGTCCGGATCGTCCGCGAAACGCGCGCCACACTGAGCGCACAGTCCGGGGCAGTCATCCCGACACACGGGTTGGAACGGCAGTGCGGTGACGACCGCGTCGCGCACCACGGGCTCCAGGTCCATCAGGTCCTGGTCGAGCTCGTGACGCTCTTCGTCGCCATCAGCGTCCCCCACCTTCTCGTGGTGCGCCGCGCGATCGGAGTAGGCGAACAGCTCTTGGACGCTCACGTCGATGTCGACGACCACCTGGTCGAGGCATCTCACGCACTCCCCGGTGGCCGCTGAGCGCACCTGCCCAGTGGCCAGCACCCCCTCGACCACCGACTCCATCCGCACCTGAAGGTCGACGTCGGCGCCGGGGGCGATCGCAATAACGTCCGTGCCGATGGCGGTCGGCGACGTGATGGTGCGTGCCACCTCGCGCATGGTCCCGGGACGTCGGACCAACTCACGGGTGTTGAACACCCAGAGTCCGTCTTCGTCGCGATGTGCCATGAGAGGTGCCTTGTCCGTCGAGTGGTGCCATGCCTGATGAGCACGAGCTGGAGTGCGGGGATTGTCGAGGTCCCTTCCATCAAGAACAGACCGACAGGACAGGCTACTCCAGGCAGCGTCGCAGACCAATTTCCGCTGCCCACCGTCGATCCGGGTTCAGGTCAGGTGGCTCGCAGCGCGGTCGCCACCACCGGCGGCACCCACTGCGTCACGTCGGCCCCGTGCGCCGCGATCTCACGCACCAAGGAGCTCGACACGTGCTCAAGGCGAGGGTCGGCCGGGAGGAACACCGTCTCGACCCCAGCCATGTGCCGGTTCATCCGAGCCATCGGGATCTCGTAGGAGTAGTCCGTGGGCCCGCGCAGTCCCTTGACGATCGCCTGGGCGTGGGACTGCCGACACACGTCCACCAGCAGCTGGTCTGCGAACGCCTCCACCCGAACGGTCGAGGTCTGGGCCACGAACTGGGACAGCGACTGCTCGATGAGGTCGATCCGCGTCGCTACGTCGAACGTCCCCGTTTTGGCGGGGTTATGCATGACCGCCACGATGACCTCGTCGAACATCTCGGCCGCTCGCGCAATGATGTCCAGATGCCCGTTGGTGACGGGGTCGAAGGATCCTGGGCATACGCAGCGTCGGCTCACGGGCTCAACCTACCGGCGACCACCGGCACCTCACTCCTCCAGTTTGCCCTCGCGCGCGGCCTTGGCCACGATCTTCGCGACGTTGTCGACGGACCCGGACCCGGCATCCAGGTGGGCGCTACGCGCCGCGATGAAGGCCATCCCCAGCTCTTCCCGCACGGCCTCGGAGACTTCGGTCCGTGCCGGGTTGAGGATGGTCTGCTCCTCTTCGTTGAGGTGGTGCTGCAACACCTCGTTCATCTCCTCCACCGCATCGTCGAACTTCTGCGTGTCGGTGCCGACACACCGCAGCAGCGCGAGGAGTGCCTCGTTGATCTCGGCGTGCTCGTG
>JBASAN010000356.1:0-9208 GCA_049650625.1 Ornithinimicrobium sp. | reverse complement strand
ACCTCGGTGCCGGTCAGGACCAGACCCGCCTCGACGACGTCCTCAATGTGGAACTCGTATCGTGCGCGCTTGTTGCTGGCGACCAACCTCTCGCCTTTTTCCTTGACCATGACCCCTCCTCGACGTCTGCGCGGGTCGCTGGCTGCGACCGGGCCAACGGGTCAGCCTACAGCCACGACCTCGGGTCGACCGCGATGCCGTTCTCCCTGGTCTCGAAATGCAGGTGGCAGGCCGTGGACAAGCCGGTGGTGCCGACGTAACCGATGACTTGGCCACGCGTCACCGAGCCGGAGCGGACGGCATACCGGGACATGTGGGAGTAGCTCGTGGTGAGGTTCACCCCACGCTGCACGCCGTGGTCGATGATGAGCTTGTTGCCGCCGCCGGAGGTGAACGGAGCGCTGATGATCGTGCCGTTCGCGGCGGCGCGGATGGGAGACCCGCAGGCACCGCCGTAGTCGAGGCCGGCATGCAGCTTCTGCGTCTTCAGGACCGGGTGCAGCCGATAGCCGAACGAGCTGGTCGTTGCCGCCGAGGATGGAGCCGACAGATAGCCGCTCGAAGGCGGTGCTGGAGGCGGGGCCGGCGCAGGGATAGGTGCTGGTGGGGGTGCCGGGGCCGGTGCAGGAGCAACACTGCGGTTGGACGAGCTCGACCGCGACTGGTCGTTGGCCCGGGCCTGAGCATCGGCTCGCTCCTGGGCCTCCCGCTCCGCCGCGGCCTGGGCTTCGGCGTCACGCTGTGCTTGGGCCGCTGCTTCCTGCCGGGCTCGCTCCTCGGCCTCGGCCCGCAGCCGCGCTTCCTCCCGGGCGATGCGCTGCTTCTCGGCCTCTTCCTCGATCTTCAACCCGTGCTTCTCCTCCGCGAGCGCAGCCAGCTCGGCCTCGAGGTCGTCCGACTCACCCTCGGCCTGGGCCAGCTGCTTCTCGAAGGCGGCCTTCTCGCCCTCCAACGCCGCCTTGTCGGCGCGCTGCTGCTCCTGCAGGCGCTGCAGTTCCTGAGCCGTCTCCTCGGCCTGCGTCGCGGCCTCCTCCTTGCGAAGCACGTTGGCTTCGGCCTCGGCCAGCAAGAGGGCGATGTCCCGCCGTACCCCGGCCAGACGGTCCTGCTCGGCGACCTCCTGGGCCTGTTGGGTCGCCAGGCGCTCGATGGTGTTGTCCTGGACCCGCAAGACGGTCCGGGCCATGGCCATGTCCTCGACGGCGTCGCCATCCCCGGACAGCACGTCGAGGGTCAACGCCAGGTTCCCGACTCCACCGTTCTTGTAGCTTTCCCGTGCGATGGCGCCGACGGCCGCTTCGCTGGCCTCCTGCTCCTCGGCGTTGTCCTGCAGGGAGTCCTCGATCTTCTCCTCGTTGGCGTGGGCCAGCGCCAGCTCGGTGTCGATCCGGTCCGCGTCATCTTCGGCCGCTTGCAGCTCGGCCTGCGCGGCTGCCACGTCGGCCTCGGCTTGAGCCACCTCCGCGTCGGTTTCCTTGAGTTTGGTATCGGCCGCCACCAGCTCGACCGTCGTGTCGTCCAGATCCGCACCGAGGTCGTCGATCTGGCCGTCGACCGATGCGCGATCCCGCTCGGCCTGGTCCTGCTGTTGCTCGACGTCATCCATCCGGTCGCGGATATCGTCGAGGGCCAGCGCCGGCGCCGCGAAGGCCAGACTCGCGCTCAGAGCCAGCGCCATGGATCCGCTGAGACGCCTCGACCGCTTGGTCGTGGGGTGAGTCGTCATCCGTCTCACACCTGCACGTAACGTCGCAGGGCCAACCAGGACGTTCCCATCGCCAACGCGACCGCGCCGCCGACCAGAACGGGAGCGATGACCCACACGTCAGCGGACCCCACCAGGGCAACTAATCCGCTCTCCCCCGCCAGCAGCTCGGTCAAGAACCCGGACACTCCGAACTCCACCATGGCCCACAGCAACCCGATCGCCATACCGGCTCCCAGGAGCGTGGCGATCACGGTCTCGACGATGAACGGAGCGTGGATGGTGAACGCCGAGGCACCGACCAGGCGCATGATGCCGGTCTCCCGACGCCGGGACCATGCGGTGAGCCGGATCGTGGTGCTGATCAGGAGGACCGCGCAGACCACCATCGCAGCGGCGAGGGCTACGGATGCGAGGCTGACGACGTTGAGGAAGGCGAAGAGCTTGTCGATCAGCTCACGTTGGTCCTCGACGCTCTCCACCCCCGGCGCCCCCTCGAACGCACTGGAGACGACGTCGTACTTCTGGGGGTCGGACAGCTGCACCCGGAAGCTCTCCGGGATGGACTCCGGGGGGATGTTGTCGATCACCGCCGAGTTGCGGAACTGCTCACGGAAGCGATCGTAGGCCTGCTGGTTGGACTCGAACCAGTACTGCTCGACCAACGGGCTGAGGCCGTCGAGGTCGCTACGCAGTTGGTCCCGCTGCTCGGGCGAGACCGCGCCGCCGGCGCATGCTGCCACGTCGACGCTGTCGGGCGTGCAGAGGTATATCGACACCTGCACCCGGTCGTACCAGTAGCCCTTCGCGGTGTCGACCTGCTGCTGGGCGAGCAGACCACTTCCCAGGAAGAACAGCGACACCATGGTGACCAGCACCACGGAGACGAACATGGAGGTGTTGCGACGCAGGCCGTTGGCGACCTCGCCCAGGAGGAACGCTGGTCTCAACGCACGCCCACCCCCTCCATGTCGACCGGGGCGTACTCGCCGTCGGCCTGGTCGCGGACGATCACGCCGTCACGTAGCTGGATGACCCGCTTGCGGAAGGTATCGACGATGTGGGTGTCGTGGGTGGCCATCACGACCGTGGTGCCGGTGCGGTTGATCCGCTCCAGGATGGCCACGATCTCCTGGCTGGTGGTCGGGTCCAGGTTGCCGGTGGGCTCATCGGCCAACAGGATCTTCGGCTTGTTGACCATGGCCCGGGCGATCGCGACGCGCTGCTGCTCGCCTCCGGAGAGCTCGTGCGGCAGGCGCTTGGCCTTTCCTTGCAGTCCGACCAGCTCCAGGGTCTCAGGCACGGTATGCCGGATCTCGTGCCCTTTGGCTCCCAGCACCTGAAGCACGTAGGCCACGTTCTGGTAGACGTTCTTGCCCGCGAGCAGACGGAAGTCCTGGAATACGGTGCCGACCTCGCGGCGGAGGGCCGGGACCTTGCGGGCCGGCATCCGGGACAGATCGCGCCCGGCGACCCGGACCCGGCCCGAGCTGGCCGGCTTCTCGAGAATGATCAGCCGCAGCAGGGTGGACTTGCCGGAGCCGGAGGCACCCACCACAAAGACGAACTCGCCGCGGCAGATCTCGGTGCTGATGCGGTCCAAGGCCCAGGGGTCGCCTTTGGCATAGCGCACACTGACTTCTTCGAAAGCAATCATGGGCGTGATTTCTTTGGTCGGCACCGAACGGGCCGCGATGAGACATCGAGGCCGACTCTTGAGAGTCCGTCGCTTAGGTTACGCGCGAGGCTGCTGTGACCGGTGGAGCCGCGAATTGTCGGCGTTGCGCCTAGGCTTCGGCGCGTTCTGCCGATCGTTTCCACCGGATGCCGGCCTCAACGAAGGCGTCGATGTCTCCGTCGAGCACGGCACTGGTGCTCCCCACCTCGTAGTTGGTGCGCAGATCCTTGACCATTTGGTAAGGATGCAGAACGTAAGAACGCATTTGGTCACCCCAGGAGGCTTTGATGTCGCCGGCCATTTCTTTTTTGGCCGCATCCTCTTCTGATTTCTTCAGCAACAGCAAACGAGACTGCAGAACTCGCAATGCCGCAGCGCGGTTCTGGATCTGTGACTTCTCGTTTTGCATCGAGACCACGACGCCGGTGGGAATATGCGTCATCCGGACGGCGGAGTCCGTGGTGTTGACCGACTGCCCACCCGGCCCCGAGGACCTGAAGACGTCGACCTTGAGGTCGGCTTCCGGGATGTCGATGTGGTCGGTCTGCTCGATCAACGGGACCACCTCGACGGCGGCGAAGCTGGTCTGTCGGCGCCCCTGGTTGTCGAAGGGGCTGATCCGCACCAGGCGGTGGGTGCCGGCCTCCACGCTGAGGGTGCCGAAGGCGTACGGCATCTTGACCTCGAAGGTGGCCGACTTCAGGCCGGCCTCCTCGGCGTAGGAGGTGTCCAGGATGGTGGTCGGGTAGTCGTGGCGCTCGGCCCAGCGCAGATACATCCGCATCAGCATCTCCGCGAAGTCCGCCGCGTCGACTCCACCGGCGCCGGAGCGGATCGTCACCACGGCCTCGCGCTCGTCGTACTCACCGTTCATCAAGGTCCGGACCTCGAGCAGGGCGACCGCCTTCTGCAGGGACACCAGCTCGCGCTCGGCCTCCTGCATGGTGGCTTCGTCGGCCTCCTCGGTGCCGAGCTGCACGAGCACCTCGAGCTCGTCGATCCGGTCGTCCATGCCGACCACCCGGTCGTGCTCGGACTTCACCCGCGACATCTTCGACGTCACCTGCTGCGCATGCTCCACATCGTCCCAGAGGTTCGGCACCGAGGCTTGCGCTTCGAGGTCGGCGAGCTCGGCCTTGAGCTTGCTGAGATCCGTGACCTCGCGCACCGTCGCCATCGTTGCGCGCAGGGTTTTGATGTCCGAATCGAAGTCAACAGCCACTCGGGCAGCCTACGTCAGCGCCGTGATGCTGCCCGACGCCTCGACGGGATCACGCGACCGAGAGCGCCTCCGCAGAGTCTGTGCTGGTGCCGGCGGAGGCCGGGACCTGCGAGATCAGCCAGTCCACGGCGTCCTTGGCGCTCCAGCCCTCGGGGTGCTGCTCGATGAGCAGGTTCGCCCCGCCCAGGTCCTGCCCCAGGGTCACGATCTTGGTCTCGGCATACCCGTCCTTGCGCTTCTGACCCAGTCCGATGTTGGCCATCAGGCCGTTGCACAGACACTTGCGGCCCTCGGTCGCCTCCTGGGTGCCACCCTTCTTCAGGTACATGTGGATGGGCTCGGACGGGCAGCGGTAGCCGACCTCCCCGTCATCCTTCTCGTAGGCCGAGCGCAGGTAGGACAGGTCGCACAGCCGGGGGCGGTCCTCGTAGACGGCGACGTCGCTCTGCGTGCCCTCCAGCGAGGCCACCTTGAAGGGGAAGCCCGTGGGGCTGGCTCGCGGGTCGTTGCGCACGGACAGGTCACCGGCCCGCAGCTCTTCGATCATCTGCTCGCGGGTCACGCTCTCCAGGCCGCTGTCCAGGGACAGGGCGAAGAGCGTCCCGACCTGCACGCCGGTGGCGCCGTCGGCGAGTGCCTCAGCCACCTTCTCCGGCGTGCCGTAGGCCCCGGCCAGCCAGAACGGCAAGGACAGGTCGGCCATCTTCTGCAGGTTGACGATGTCACGGGCGCCGTAGATGGGCTCCCCGGCGTCGTCGAGCTGCATCCGCCCGCGGGGCGGGGCGCTGTGGCCACCGGCGGAAGGGCCCTCGACCACGAAGCCGTCGGGACGGATGCTCTCGTCCCGGTAGAGGTAGTTGGCCAGCGCATCCGCGGAGACGATGGCCAGGAAGTCCGGGCGCTCGATGGTCGGCAGGTCGTCGCCCAGAAGGTCCACGGGGTCGACCCCGATGTAGCGGGTCATCGAACCTCCGGCGACGTCGGCCACGATCTTGCCTTCGCGTCCGGCGGCCAGGTCGGTCAGCAGCTGCGGGATGTCGCGGGGTATGCCGGCGCCCATGATCACGTAGTCAGCGCCCGCGAGCGAGGCTCCGAGCAGCGCCGTGGGCGTGGCCATCTGCAGCTTCTCCAGGCAGTTGATGCCCACGACTCCGTCGTGGCCCTCCTTGGCCGCCCAGACCTCGGCGAAGTTGCCGACCACGGCCAGCTCCTGCACCGCACGACTGGTGTCGATGGTCAGCTTGGGCAGCGGCTTGTAGGGCGCGTCGGGCTCCTTGCCGCCCTCGATGAAGTACTTGTCGAGCACGCGCTGAGCCATCGCCTGGGAGGGGAAGGCAGCCAGGGCGCGACGCATGTGCCCCCCTTCGTCGCCTTCCTGCAGCCGGCGAGAGAGCACAGCGTCCATAGCGGTGCCGGACACGATGCCCATCTGGCCGCGCATCGACACCTCGCGGGCGAGCTGCCAGGACGAGACGGCAACCCCCATGCCACCTTGGATGATCACGGGACGTGCTTTGGGAGCCACGAGGGCCTCCTAGAAAGGTCAGGGTGAAAACCTACGCTGCCGTAAGTTTCGGAACCGTAAGTTTCGCTTGCGTAACCTACGGTAACGTAACTTGACGGATAAGTCCTTTCAGTCCGCTATGACGCGCACGCGCCCGTCGACGTTCGCGAAGGTGACGCAGGAAAGATCCGCCACGACCAGGTCGGCATCGAGCTCCTCTGCGTGCGTGGTGGTGAGCAGCGCCAGCGTGGCGCAGCCGGCCGCCTTCGCCGAGGTGAGGCCGCTCGGCGCGTCCTCGACCACCAAGCAGTCTGCGGGCGCCACGCCCAGGCGTTGGGCTGCCAGCAGGTATGGCTCGGGATCGGGTTTGCCGTGGGTGATGTCATCGACGGTCACCATGATCTCGGGGATCTGGAGCCCCGCTGCGTCGAGCCGCACAGTGGCGAGCTGGCGGGTGGCCGACGTGACGATCGCCCCTCGGGCCCGCACGTCCATCAACGCCTGCTCTGCCCCCGGCAGCGCCACCACTCCGTCGGTGTCGGCCTCCTCCAGCTCGGCGATCCGGGCCAGAGCGACGTCTTGGTCCGCGTCGGGCAGGACTCGGGCGATGATGGAGGCCGCCGGAAACCCGTGAAACCCCAGGAGGGCTTCAGGGGGGAGGTCGTGCTCGTGCGCCCAGGTCGTCCACGAGCGAAGCACCGCCGCGGTCGAGTCGGTCAGGGTGCCGTCGTTGTCGAAGAGCACGGCTGCGAAGGTCCGTTCGGTCAGCGGTGGGGTCATGGCCGTCATTCTCTCCTGACCCTGCGCCGACCCTGCGCCACGCTCACGTCCGGGTCCGCATACTGTGTGGCTGGTGACTCCTGAACCCCGTCCTGATACCGATGTCGAACGCGCCCTGGTGGTCGCGGCCCATCCCGACGACGCCGACTTCGGCGCCGCGGGCACGATCGCCGGCTGGGTGCGGGCCGGCATACAGGTGACCCTGTTGTGCCTGACCCATGGCGAGCAGGGTGCTCGTCCGGACGCCGACATCACCCGGGTGCCCGAGCTGCGCGAGCGCGAGCAGCGGGCGGCCAGCGCGGAGCTGGGGGTCGCGGATGTGCGCTTCCTGGACGGATACCGCGACGGGTGGCTCGAGCCGACCTTCGACCTGCAGCGCGACATCGTGCAGGTGATCCGCGACGTCCGGCCCCAGCGGGTGCTCTGCCAGTCCCCCGAGCGGTGGTACGACCGGATCATGGCCTCCCACCCCGACCACCTGGCGGCCGGTGAGGCGACGGTGCGGGCCTGCTATCCGGCCGCGGAGAACCCGTTCGCCTGGCCCGAGCTGGGCTCAGACTTCTGGCACGTCGGCGAGATCTGGCTGATGGCCCACCCCGATCCTGACCATCCAGTGGACATCACCGACTCCTTCGACGCCAAAGTCAACGCGCTGCGACAGCACTCCAGCCAGACCGGGCACCGAGCCGAGTTGGAGCGCTTCCTGCGGGAGTGGAGCACCACCATCGCGCAGCGCTTCGACCTGCCCGAGGGACGGTTGGCCGAGACCTTCAAGTTCATCCCGCTCAACTAGGCCGCGCCGTGGTGCAGTCCGTCGAGCTGGTCCTGGACGACGCCGCAGACGCTGCGGTCCGCGCTCAATGGGCGGCCCTGGCCGCGGCCGGTTTACCCAGCCAGGCCGACCACACCTCCGCGAGCAACGCCCCCCACGTCACCGTCGGGGTCGCCGATGCGATCGACGAGACGGTGGAGCGGCAGCTCGAGGACGCGGCCGCGGCCCTACCACTGCCGGCGCAGCTGGGTCCTCTGGTCCTGCTGGGTGGCCGACGGGTCGTGCTGGCTCGGATGGTGGTGGTGACCAAGGCCCTATTGGCGCTCCATCATCAGGTGTCACGCACCATGGCGGAGTGCCCTGGCCGGTCGGACTACCTTCGCCCAGGACAGTGGGTGCCGCACGTGACCCTGGCGGCTCGACTCGCGCCCGAGATGGTGCCCGAGGCGCTGGAGGTGCTTCGCGAGCATCGTCCTGCGCACGATGAGAGCGCGAGGTGTGCTGTCGGGCTGCGTCGGTGGGACAGCGTGGCGCGCCGAAAGTGGATCATAGGGAGATGAGCGATATTCAGAAGCAGCTGGAATCCTCCCTCGCCGCCACCGAGACCGTCTTGCGGGGCGTGGACACTGACGACTGGGCGAAACCGTCGGTCTGCGACGAGTGGACCGTGCGGCAGCTGGTGGAGCATCTGGTGAGCAGTTGTGCCATGACCGGTTCTGTGCTGGCGGCTCAGGACTCCCCCGGGCGCCCGGACTACGCAGACACTCCCGACGAGCACCTGGCTGATGAGTTCGCGCGCGGCGGGCGCGTGGTCCTGGACGCCGTGGCCGACCCCGAGACGTTGACCCGCACGGTGACCGTCGGCTTCGGGCCTGTGCCAGGAGCCATCCCGGCTCGTTTGTGCCTGGTGGAGACCATCGTGCATGGGTGGGACGTGGCTCGGTCCACCAATCAGGACCTCGAGGTCGACGAGGAGGCGGCCGCGAAGGCGTTGGAGTTCAGCCAGGGCATGATGAGCCAGCTCCCGCCGGACCGCTCCCCCTTCCACCCCCGTCAGCCGGTGGATGACGACGCCTCCACCGTGGAGTGCTTGGTCGCCCTGCTGGGCCGTACGCCCTGAAGGACCGAGTCTTCACGGTCCGTCGAGGTCGGAACGAGCCCTGGACTCGACCGTGATCGTGAAGGATCCACCGAAAACCTCGATGGCCTGACTGATGACCGGCACCGCCGCTTGACCCTGCACCCGGACGACCGCAGTCCGTCCGTCAGGGGTGCCGGTGCCGTCGGCGATCGCCCACGACGTGATGCGAGTCGGACGCTGCCGAGTAGCCAAGTGCTCGACCGCGGCTGCAGCCACCCCCTCGCTCGTCAGCGGCACCCCGTCATCCACTCCCCTGCTGTAGACCGACTCCTGCGACACGGCGTCAGCGGCGTCGAGCGCTGCCGCGTCCGCGGCATCCAGAAGCTGGATCCGGCTCAGTTGCAGCGACGTCGCGCCGATCACCCCCACAATCAACAACAGGGCGATCGCCATCATCCCGATGACC
>JBASAN010000355.1:0-9209 GCA_049650625.1 Ornithinimicrobium sp. | reverse complement strand
TCACCGTGGATGGTGATCTTGCCGGACTCGTAGGTTTCGAGCCGGTTGATCGTCCGGCACAGCGTCGACTTACCCGATCCCGAGGGACCGATGACCACGACGACTTCGCGCTCGTGCACCGTCAGGTTGATGTCCTGCAACACGTGAAGGTCGCCGAAGTGCTTGTTGACGTTCTCGAGGACGACCAGAGGGGTGCCTGGAGGCGCTGACGAAGACTGGGTCATTTGGGAACCATAGCCACTGGGAAGCGTTTTCGGGAGGAGTCAAAAACTCCGATACCAAAACGTGTCCTAGCCCTTCGAGCCGGTTCGACACCGGAACAGGGCCTGCATCTCGTCCGGTGGGCACGTTGATCGGACCGAGATTCCGACGTACGGAGCGGGGTGAGACCGGCGAAAGGATGAAGACGCCTGTCCTACACTTGCCGGGCGCCGCCGTGAGTAGGACGAGCATGGCGCTGACGTCGTAGGGCCAGTAGCTCAGCCGGTTAGAGCAGCGGACTCATAATCCGTCGGTCGTGGGTTCAAGCCCCACCTGGCCCACCCTGCAGTGCCTCAGCTCGTGATGGATTCCAGCACTCGCTCGCGCAGCGCAACGCGGTCTTCCCCGCCACCCAGACGGCGATTGATGTCGTTCACGGTGGCGGTGACCGTGATCTTCTCGGCGAAGGCCAAGGCGCCGTCGGACCTGCTATCGATCGACTCGATGATGTCGAACATGATCTGCGGCTCTGGGGCGGACACCGTCAGCGGAGAGGACCGTGTGTAGGGAAGCAGCACGCGGTTCCAGGTTTCGAGGCGCTCCTCCCTCTGGGGGTCGGTGACCCTCGGTGCCAACGGATCGTCCTCCATCTCCACGGGGTAGCTTTCCATGCCGTCTATGTCCTCGAAGCGTTCCTCGAGCAGACGGTGTTCGGTCCCGAACAGGACGTACGTCCAGGTGTGGGCGCTGTCGTCGGGGTCGTCCATGAACTGCGCCGTGCAGCGCAGGTCGTACTTCGGAGGGAGGGGGATCGTCGACGGCGCATGGAGGATCCCGTGCGCCAGGTCGAGGAACTCCGCCGCGCGGTGCAGCAGTCCTCGGTCGAAGGTATTGCTGACGACCAGGTCGGCCTCACCTAGCTGGTCCTGCGAGATGGACCTAAAAACCGCGTCCCGATCCTCCGGTGACCTCAGCAGCTCCACGGTGACGGCACTGAGAGCTCGCACGACTTCCACGCGCCATAGAGGCCACCCCAGGTGCTCCAGCTTGCGAGCCAGGGCGGGCAGTGGGTACTGGGCCGGCATGCGGTATCCCAAGGGCTGGCTGTAGCTCATGGATTGCTCTCTCCTTCGGGGCCCACCGGGCCCCATACGCTCGTGTGTCCGGCCAGTTCACGACGGACCAGGACCACCCAAGCACTTCCGCCCACCGCAGGCACGTCGACCATGTCCCACTGCGGCTCGTCCCGCGTCGCCGCCGGGTAGGAGCCGCTGGCGAGAGTGGCCAGATCCAAGCCGTCGAGGGTGGCCTGGGCGCTGCTGGAATCGCCCAAGCGGTGCTGGGCGAGGGCTACCCCGGCGCTGCCTTCGGTCCAGACCAGCGGCGAAGGTCCGGCCGGTCGTGGACCGTAGCCCACAACACCCGCGTGCTGACTCTCGAAGGTCGAGGTGTGGCTCAACGCACGGGTCGCCTTGTCACCATGACCCGCCAGGTCAAGGAAGACGGCTCCCCACGAGTTCACGTCCAAGACCTCGGTGGCGTCGGCTCCACTTCCGTTCAACCCCTGGAGGAAGGCCCCTCGGTCGTCGTCCCACAACATCCTGAGCACGGCGTCCTCCAGTTGGTCTGCGGCGGCGGCTGCGGCCGGAGACTCCAAGACCGACGCGGCCAGGGTGAGCGTGTGCCAGGCGTCGAGGTTGTGCTCGGTGGAGATCCAGTCCACCACCGCGGACGCGTCGAAGGCGCCTGATGCCACGTTCTCGACACCGTAGCCTGCCCCGACGAGCCCGGCACGGTCCCCGCTCTGGCTTTGCTGGATCATCAGCCAGTCGACCCCCAGCGTTGCTGCCTGCCTCACGTCTGCGTAGCCCGCGTCGCCGGGGCCCAACGCTTGCAGGTACGACAGGAGCGCGTAGGTGGCGATGCTGCTGATGCCCGTGCGGTACTCGGCCCGTGCGCCCGCGGGGTTGAGAGACGCGGCCGAAGAGACGAAGGCTCCCTGCTGCGGACCGGAAGCGGTTTGCATCGCGATCAGCCCTGTCGCCAACGCACGGCTGCTCGGCTGGTCATCGACGGCCTGCGCGGCCAGCAGAGCCAGCGCTTGGTCGTAGGCGAAGGTGCGGCCGTAGAGGGGACCTGCGTCCCCAACCTCGAACGAGCGCACCAAGCCGGTTTGCGGGGACTCCTCTGCCAGGACGTCCCCGGTCGCGACCTCGACCAGCCGGAACACCTTGGCTCCCGGTTGACTGGACTCGAACGCGAAGGTTCCATCGGCCCGCGCGGGCGCACTACCGATGGGGTATGCGGTGTCGGTGACCACGATCGCTTGGACTTCCAAGCCCTCGTACGTGCCGGGGCTGGGCCATGGGTCGCCGGTTTGGGCATATCCACTCTCAGCATCGAGGACCCGGAAGGACCAGGCTCCTTGGCCGTCAGCCGCTCGGGCAAGGTCCAGGGTGAAGGTGCCGTCGGCACCGGCGAGCGTCTGCAGCTGAGCGGATACGAGCCCGGTGGTGCTCTGACGCTGGACATCGATGATCCAGCGGGACGCGGAGGTCGGCAGCGTCAGCCGCCCGTGCACCACAGGACGAGCCGCAGGGTCTGACGGTAGGGGCGAGTCGAGCTCGATGGGTGTCGTCGGGAGGACGTTTGGCGTGGGAACGTCCTGGAGGTCGAAGACCCCCGACACCGGCCCGGTCCATCCGGGCTCGTACGCCTGGTCGGCACTGATCGTCGACGTCGTCGTCACCACCGTATCGGTGCGCAGCTGGGCCTGGATCCAGGCCCAGGTGGGATCGGTCACCGAGGCAGAGACCGAGCTCCCGGGACCTGCTGGGGAGAAGGCGAACAGCTGGCTGGCCACGATGGTCATCACCGCAGCCGTACGGAGTGAGTAGGTGAGTGCCCGGGACGTCACCAGGACCACCAGTACAGACGTGCGTAGGCGATTGCAGCGACGACGAGGAGGGCGAGCACAGCCTTGAGGATGAGTAAGTTCTCCGAGGAGTGGTCCTTGCGCAGCTCCCGCTCGTGGTCGGGGTGTTGCGGTGTCGTGCTCATCGGGCCGCAACCTTTCCGGTCTTCTCGGTCTTGTCCCACGTGGTCGCGGCGCCACGCAACTGCGCCACGTAGGCCGCGAAGGTGATGGCGCACAGGAGGGGACCAAAGCCGATGAAGAAGATGAGGACGGGTTGGAGCGGTCGGAGTGCGGTGAACCGGTCCAGTCGATAGGAGAGCCACGCAGCGACCATGCAACCAGCGCTCCATAGGTAGGCGGCCAGGGCCAGCAGGCTTCGAGTCTGGTCGGACCATTCAAGGCCCACTCCGGTCGTCACTGTGCGTACCAGCGAGTACATGGGCCTGGGAGCGAGCACCCAGGCGATGATCGCGAGGCTGACCAGGCCCGGGAACATGACCGCCTGGAACCAGCTACGACGTGTCACCTCAGGTGCCAGCAACATGGCGAAGGTGGTGGTGAAAACGAAAGCCAGAGCCGACACGCTCCAATAGCTGCGGAACAGCAGGTTGGCCACGGCGGGCTCGAAGAACCACATGAGCGTCAGCGCGATGGACACGGCCACCATGAGCAACGGAAGCAGCAAGGTGCTGTACCACTGCAGGCCGAACCAGACGTTGCCCAGGTGGTGGTCACGCGAGGGTCGGAAGAAGTAGCGGTTGAAGCGTCGACTCACCTGAACGTTGCCTCGGGACCAGCGCAGACGCTGCTTCCACAGACCAGTCACCGTGTCCGGCTCCTCGGCGAGACACTGCGCATGCGGGTCGAAGACCACCCGCCGACCTTCGACCTGGGTCAGCAAGGTGGTCACCGTGTCCTCGGCGAGCGTCGTGGTGTCGATCCGCCCGCCCAGGGCGTCCAGGTTCGCCCGGCTCAAGAGTTGCGCCCCACCGGCCAGGCAGGCTTGAGCCCCGACGACGTTGTGGGCACGTCGGGCGGCGAGCTGAGCGGTCACGTACTCGTAGCCGATGTAGCGATTCATCCAGTTCGGCGGCTCGCTGGCTTCCTTGATGAACGCGGTCACGGCGCCGACGTCGGGGTCGGCGAGGTGGCGCGCCATCTTCGCTATGGCATCCGGTTGGAAGACCACGTCAGCGTCGGTGACCAGGATGGCCTCAGCCCAGTCATCGTCGAGGAGCGTAGCCAGTCCGTGGTTGAGGGTATGCGCCTTGCCTTGCCCGCCCTGCGCTCGTCGGAGGTGCAAGACCCGACCGGGGTACTGCTGGTCCTTCTGGGCCATCAGCTCAGGCGTGGAGTCGGTGCTGGCGTCGTCGACCACCACCATCCTGAGCTTGGCCCTCGGGTAGGCCAGCTGCATCATCCGGTCCACCGAGAACTCCAGCACGGGGGCCTCGTTCCATGCAGGCACCAGCACGGCGACTCTCGGCTCGTAGAGCGGATCGGCCTGCGCGTAGTGGTCACGCCGACCGTGCAGGGCGACGAGGAGGTAGCCGAACACAGAGCTGATCATCGGCACGGCTCCGATGAGGATGACGGCGCTCAAGACCCATGCTGCAGGGGTGGAGGGAAGGTCCACGGGGACCCAGGAAACCGGGGACGCCATCATGCTTGGGCCGTGACCTCGCGTAGGTACGACCATCGGCCGACGTCGACCGCGCGGTGAGCGTCACTCCCAGCGGTGATCTCGACGCCGTACCGACTCAGGTGATCGACTACGCGTTTGGACGGGCACCGCCACTTCTCGTTCACCTCCACGCGGGCTTCGGCCCTCCGGGCAGCGGTGATGAGGGGCTCCAACATGTCCTCGTGGACGAGGGACTCATCTACGCCACACTTCGGGAGCAGGCTGAAGAGGTGCGCGACGATGGCGGGAACGGGGCTCGCTGCCACTGCGGCCGCGGTGGCGGCGATGACGGTTGAGATCACGGTTTCGGGACCGAGCGCGCCGCTGGCCACCTGCTCGGAAACCACACGAGGATGGACCGGACCCTGGGCGCTGGGGTACTGATGATCGGCAATCAGGAGATAGTCCAACGCCTCGAGGCCGGGTGGGGCGTCCAGGGCGCCCGAGCTGTCCAGCATCTTCGCTTCGACGCCGCATCGCAGCGACATCTCACCATGGCCCAGTCCTCGCACCGTGGCCACGTAGTCCGGAAGCCAGGTGGTGTCCGCTCGCACGTGGTCGCTCAGGCCCAGCGTATGCAGTCCCGCGGCGCGGCCGGCGTCCACCATCGCGGACAGGGGGTCCGCGCCATCGGTGACATCCGAGTGAGTGTGCCAGTCGGCACGGTCGTCGATCACGTCGACTCGTTGCCCAGCGACCCGGTCGTCGGGTAATGGCTCACCGGCACCACGACATCGGCCCAGTGCCGGACCACCGCGACCTCAGCGAAGTCGACCTGGTCAGGGACCGGATCACCGAATGCGGCACCGGTAGCCAACCGCGGCATGTCCACCCCGGCAGCCATGGTCAGACTCATCGTCCCGGGGAAGCGGGGGTTGACCTCGAGCAAGGCCATCGACCCGTCCAGGGCGCGCTTGGCTTGCACGTTCACCACCGTCCTGACTCCGATGGCTTGGGCCACCGCCCGCCCGAAGTGGACGAGGTCGGGGTCGTCCACTGTGCGACCGGCCACGGCGATCCCGGAGTCCACCTTGTCTCGTCGCCTGGGGACGGCCGCGACGATGTGACCGTCGGGTTGGGCTAGGACATCGATGGAGAACTCTTCTCCGGGGAGGTGCTCCTGAGCCAGGATCGAGCCGTCGCTGGGGATGGCGACGAACGCTTCGGGGGAGTCGACCACCGCGAATCCGCGGCCGCCGGCGCCGCTACGAGGTTTCACGATGAAGGGTGCGCCGAGAGCGTCCACGGCGTCTTCGTAGGTCGTGCCTTCCAGGATGAGTGAGGCTGGGACTCGCACGCTGTTGGCGCACGCCTGCATCAACTGCCACTTGTCGAGACACATCTGCAACGTTTCGGGAGACTCCACGAGGAGGCGGATGCCCGCCTCGTGGAACTGCTGTGCTGCCCCGGAGATGTGGGGCAGTTCGACATCCACGGTGGGAATGACCAGGTGCGCTCCTCGCGACTGTGCTTCGCGCAGCACCGTGTCAGCGAAACCCGGGTCGTCGCCGCGCGGCAGCAGGACTCGGCGTCCTTCGGGGACGAGATACAGGCCAACGGCCAAGGGATCGAGATCTGCGGCAATCACGTCATGGTCCTCGCGCAGAGCCAGAATGAGGGTGACGGCTGCCGCCCCGCCGGCTCCGGTGATGAGCACCACGCGTCGGGCAGTTGACACGCCCTCGGTGATCGTCACGGTGCACTGCCCAGTCCGGCAGAGATCGGCAGCACGGGAGCGACCGGCCGCGTCGTCGGCTGTGACGATGTGTCCTCCGGGTTCCAGTCCATCAGCGAACGCATGACCTCGAAGGGCTCGGCGTACTTGGCCCGTGGGGCCAGATGGCGTGCCCAGTACCGGGCCCCAGCGATCACCATCTCGGGCTCCAGATAGGAGCGCTCACCTTGCGAGGCGTACAAGGACAGAGCCTGCACCTTACGCGCGACGACCGCATCGATAGCGAAGAATTTGGTCGGCGAGAAGTCGTTTGTGGCCGAGGGCGACTGGTAGGCCAACACCTTGGCGACACGGCGGCTGGCGCTCATGGTGGCTTGGTGGACGGCGCGGTGATCCTGGTGGCCGTCGTTCTTGGAGTGGACGTAGATGACGGTGGGGTCGAGCTCACCCACGACGTCCTCGATGAGCCGTATGGTGTCCACCCCGGGGTCGATGCGAGTGTCTGGCAGATCGGAGAACAGCAGCTGGGCTCCGACGAACTGCGCGACCGCCACGGCCTCGTGCACGCGCTGCTGACGGTTGCCGCCGACTCCTCCTTGGCTCATCGTCAGGATCGATACGGAGTCACCGCGACGGCGATGGCCCAGGAGCGTCCCCGCGCACCCGATCTCGACATCGTCCGGATGCGCGCCGATCGCCAGCACCCGTTCCGCCCGACGAAAGGCTTCCTGGCCCAAGCGCTCGATGGTCCTGTTGAGCGAGACGTCGTCCTCAGGGTCCACGACGTCGTCGATGCCGGCCCGGATCGCTTCAACCCATACCCGGGGGGGCACGGATTCCAGGGGCGAAAGCAGCAGCGCCCGCGAACTCGGGCTGAACGTCCTGAGGGCCCGCAGAAGCTGGTCGCGGTCCTCGTGCTCGACTACGTCCGGTCCCAACAGCAGCAGCGCGAAACCGCCGAGCGCCGTGGCCGCGTCGAGGGCCTGCTCGGGGTCCACCGCGATCAGCTGACAGTGCATGCGCTCCAAAGTGCGACGAGCCGCGGTGGCGTCCACGTCCCCCAGGACCAACACCACGGGGTTCGGCGGGCCCAACTGGACCTGAACGCCCTCGGGGGCGCTCATCCCAGGCTGCTCGTCACGCAGGTTACGGATGGCAGGAGCATCCATCGTGGGCTCCACTTCATCCATGGGGTGTTGATCTGTCACCTGGCTATCGTCGCGTGCCACAGTCCCTCTTTGGCCAGAAATGACCGGGATATGCCGAATCAACACGCAGTCTTGACCTGTCCTGGACACGAACGGCGGTTGTCCAGTAGTTGGCATGCTCAGGCGCCTAGTGACGCGCTCCCCGGGACGGACCATTGACGAGCACGGCGGACCGTCCTAGTTTGTGTGATCCGGGCCACGTCGGCTTGTGGAGGTGAGAATCGTGGCAGAGCTCGTCCGGCAGGTCGAGATCGAGGCAGCGATCGAAGCAGTGTGGTCGGAGATCACTGCGGTGGACCGAGTCCAACGACCGTTGCTCAACACCCTTCTGGTGACGACCTTCGAGCCGGGGACACCCCTTCGCTATGAGAGCCGCGACGGCACGCGGACCTTCGTCGTAGGCCGGGTCGCTGAGGTCACAGAGCCGACCGTGTTCTCACATACCTACGTCATGACTTTGTATGACGTGCCCCCGACTCTGGTGACCTGGTCCCTGGAACGGCTCGGCCCGGACCGGACCGGCGTGACCCTGCGGCACTCGGGGTGGGTCGAGCAAGGAAAGACGATGGCCAAGCACGGTAAGACGTGGGACCGAATCCTCGCCGACCTCAAGCATCAAGTGGAGCGGGGAGACATCTCGCGGAAGACCAAGCTCTCACAGGCGCTGATGGGCACGTTCATGTTCGCCATGCCCTCCAGGACCCGATCCGAGAATGTGCAGGTCCCTTAGCTCTCGACCTGTGACCGATCACCGGACCAGAGGGTGTGGAACGAGCCCTCGCGGTCGATCCGCTTGTAGGTGTGGGCGCCGAAGAAGTCGCGCTGCCCTTGGATCAGCGCTGCGGGAAGCCGCTCGGAGCGCAACCCGTCGTAGTAGCTCAGGGACGAGGCGAAGACGGGAGTGGGCACCCCGTTGAGCGCTGCCTGGGCGACGATCCGGCGCCAGGCGGGCAGTCCCTCGTCCATGACGTCGGTGAAGAACGGGTCAGCCAACAGCAGGGGTAGGTCAGGCTGGCGCTCGTAGGCCTCGGTGATCCGGTTGAGGAAGACCGCGCGGATGATGCAGCCGCCTCGCCAGATGCGGGCCATCGCGCCCCGGTCGATGTCCCAGTCGTACTCGGCGCTCGCCGCCGCGATCTGGTCGAAGCCCTGCGAGTAGGCCACCACCTTGGAGGCGTAGAGGGCCTGGCGGACCCCCTCGATGAAGGCGTCGCGATCGTCCACAGCGAATGTCTCGGCCTGTGCGGGCAGCACTCCCAACGCGGCCTCACGCTGCGGCACCGAGCTCGAGAGGGCACGGGCAAAAGTGGCCTCGGCGATGCCGGTGATCGCCACCCCCAGGTCAAGACCGTTCTGCACGGTCCACCGTCCAGTGCCCTTCTGGCTGGCCTGGTCCACGACGACGTCGACGAGCGGGCGACCGGTGTCCGCATCCTCGTGGGCCAGCACTTCGGCGGTGATCTCGATCAGGAAGGAGCCGAGATCGCCTTCGTTCCATTCGGCGAAGATCTGCCCGATCTCGGC
>JBASAN010000354.1:0-3922 GCA_049650625.1 Ornithinimicrobium sp. | reverse complement strand
GGCGTGGCCGCACTCCTCGCGGCGGCCCTGGCGAGGGTCCGCCGCGCCACGCGGCCAGAGGACAGGCGGCTGCGGCCGTAGGTCGCGGTCGAGGGGTGGCACCGTCGCGGCCAACCCGAAAATTCGTCGGGACACCCGCCTGGTGTCGCATGCGGAACGCCGTGGAGTGAGATGTGCCACGGATGGCAGTGGCAGTGGCAGGATGGATCAAACGGACCACGTGGGAGAGGCTGTCGTTCATGGCGCAGGGCACGAGAGTTGCTCGAGAGGGTGTCACGATCGTCTTCAAAGGCTCGTTCAATCCAGCGATCTTTTCGCCGCAATGGCTGTTGGCTGGAAGATCAGGACTTGATCGGCGGGCCGGAGATGGAAGAGCAGGAGATCGACATCATCAGTCGCGAGGTCACGGCATTTCGCGCAGGCTGGTTGAACCTCCAAGTCACCACGGATGGCCTACAAATCATGACTTTCGACGCCGAGGAGTTTTACCGGCTGCGTGATTTAGCGATCGGCATTCTGAACACGTTGAGGCATACCCCAATTTCCGTCATGGGAATCAACCGTGAAGTTCATCTGAGTGTGTCCGATAAGGAGCAGTGGCACGCGGTCGGTGACGCACTGGTCCCGAAAGATATTTGGAAGAAGGAAATGACGGTCCCCGGCATGCGGAACGTAACAGTCTGGGATGCCCGGCCCGATGAACACTCGGGGCATGTGCAAGTTCAGGTCGAACCTTCAGCGCGGATCCCACAGGCGATTTATATCGCCTGTAACGACCACTACAATCTTGCCCCGGCCAGTCGGACGCCAAGCAGAGATGTTGCGTGGGACTTGTCGGAAGAAATATTGTCATCCTCAAAAAAGATTCCGATATCCGTAAGTATTCTTACCGACGATTGGATTGAAGTGACGAAGCGGGCTGACTCGTATCTTTCGATAGTTAAAGCACTGGCGGAGGCCTCTGAATGACGCAGAGTACGTCCTCTACATTTTCCAATCAGGCGTCCGAGGGGACGGAGACGCGAGGCGCGCGATCTGGCGCGCTGCAGATGCGATTGGCCCGGGTTGCGGGTGACAGTGGAACTTCACGAACTACTACGTCCAGTCAGACGTCCTCTGGGTCAAGCACCGTGAGATTTCGAGCGCACACAGGCGACGCAAGACGAAGCGTCTCGGACCAGCTCGCTAGGGGTGACCGTCCGGTGGTTCCGCAGACCTACCGGGTGTCCGGCTTAGAGCGATGGGAGGGCTATGTCGTTGAAGTAGACGGGGAGACCCTGACTGCGGAGTTGACTCCAGAGCACGACGGCCCGGTTGTGCTGGCGGATTTCGAGGTCGCCAAGTTGGGGAGTGAACCCGATCTTGCTGTAGGCGACGTGGTTTACGTCACGGTCCGATCAGTCGCGGGCCGGTCCGGTTATCCGACCACCACGTCAGCGATCCGGCTCCGGCGTCTTGGGCGTTGGTCGGACGAAGAGGTCGACGACTTGGAACGACGCGCGGATGAACGGGCCGCGCTGTACGCAGACTTCGTTGACTAGTCCTAAGTCCGCACCTGGCATTTCTCAGGCTGAGCTGTCAATCTTTGGGCCTGGCAAGGGTGAGGCGATTGCCGTGCACTTGGGGGCAGGTGACTGGATGACCGTCGACTCGTGTAAGGACGTGGCCACGGGCGTGCATCCAGTCATGCGTTACTTCGAAGACATCGCAGTTGATGTTGCTACGCAGGTCAAGTTAGTGGTGGGAACGCACGCTCATGACGACCATATGGCTGGGATCGGGGAACTTTTCGCGGCGGCCAAGGGGGCGAAGTTCGTCAGCTCTTCTGCTATCCATTCGCGAGAATTCTTCGCGACGGTTGAGGCCGACGCGGACATCGAGAAACAGACGGGGGTCGCGGTTCGAGCGGAGTATCGAGCCGTCCTAGAAGAGGTTCGACGACGGGGCAGTTCGACCGTGGGAATCAAGCCGCTTATGCGGGCCGTCGAGCAGTTACCGATTTGGACTCGGCCGGCATCCGCGGACGTGCCCGGTGCCCGAGTGGTGGCTCTCTCTCCCTCGCACGGAGCCGTTGACAATGCACTGGTTGCCCTAGCGCAAGGGACGGCAAAAGTAGGCCAGCGAAAGCGTCTATCGACGACTGATCCCAATGAATTGGCGGTTGCGCTATGGGTGGAGGTTGGGGACCAATCAATGCTCTTGGGGGCTGACCTACTTATCGGACCTGCTGGCTGCGGCTGGGGGGCCGTCCTCGCAACCCATTCGGCGATCCCAAAGGCGTCCCTTCTAAAGGTCCCGCATCACGGATCGCCAACGTCGCATCATCCGAAAATGTGGACCGACATGGTGTCGTCCGACGTCGTTTCGGTCATGGCGCCGTACCGCGCCGGCGTTCGACCAATTCCAGACGAAGATGACGTAGCGCGAATTGTGGGATTGTCCAGCGCTGCCTATTTGACGGCAGGCATGAAGGGTCCGACGCCGTCTGCAAGTGTCAAACGCACAAGAGCCAGACTCATGGGCGTGGCGGCTAACGTACGCGAGCCGCACGGCAAGTCTGGCCATGTGCAAGCCCGGTGGGACGGATCTGACTCTTGGGCAGTACAAACGTATTGGCCAGCGCAACGGCTTGGTACGGCGTGAGCCCCCGCGGCCGGGGCGCATGTCTCAACTTGAACAAGCAACACAACTCGTTCGACCCCTCGGCCCCAGCCCGCACCGGGGGCGAGGGTGCCCGGGCGGCGCTTCTCGGGTCCGCAGGGGCCCCGCGCGGGGTGCCTCTTCCCGCGTGGGGGAGCGGGCTCGCCGCCCCAAGCCGAGCGGGTGTCGGGGTCGAGCCGGTCGGGTAGACCGGTCTGGGGTGATGTGGGCATTGCTCTGCGTCATGCGGGCGGTGGCTGGCACCGTCGTTGTTGGTTCGAAGAGCCCGGGGAGAGCCCGGTCGTATGAGACGCCAAGGGACATCGCGGGAACCCAACCCGGACGCCAGATGGTTTATAGCTGATAGCGGGCCATCAAGGGTGGAATTGACATCAGCACGGAACCGGCCATGTCGCCGACCCTGAAAGTTCCGTGCGATGCACCAGACCCCTGCACCATCTCTCCTGCGTGAGCCGACGCCGCCGCATGGCTGGCTGTTGACGTTGTGCCCGACCGCCGCGGAGGGCGGTGGCTGCTTCGTACCCAAACGACGGCGAAAGCCTGGTGGTGGGGCGGAGGTGCCGAACCCGGATCGGTCGCGCGTTGAGGCGGCGCGTCGGGCGCGGGGGCGATTGCGGCGCTACTGCGCGGCCAACAGGCTGAACCGGCTGGGCACGTCGACCTACGCCGGGGAGGGCTGTCACGACCCGGCCCTGGTGCGGCGTGACCTCGGGGTGTTCTTCCGCAACCTGCGCGCTGAGACGGGCGGGAAGCCTCTGCCGTACGCGTGGGTGCCGGAGTGGCATCCCGGCGGGCACGGACTGCACGCCCACTTCGCCATCGGGCGCTACGTCAAGCGATCGGTGATCGCGCAGGCGTGGGGCCACGGGTTCGTGCACATCAAGCTGCTCTCCGACGTCCCGGTCGGCACCGGGTCACTGGGCGAGGCACGCCGCGCTGCTGGCTACCTGTCGAAGTACGTCGCGAAGTCGTTTGCTGATGAGCAGATACCGAGCCGACACCGCTACGACGTGGCGCAGGGTTTTCAGCCGGAGCGGACCCGGCTGTGGGGTGTCTCAGTGGACGACGTGATCGGGCAGGCGTCGCGTTGGTTCGGCGGCCTGGAGCCGACCTTGCGCTGGTCGTCCAACGACGTCGAGGATTGGCAGGGACCGCCGGCACTGTGGGTGCAGTGGTGATGGCCGCCAAGAGCGAGGCTGCTCAGCGCGAAGAGTGGCAGCGGGCGGTGCAGGCGATGGTGGAGGCGACGTGCGCGGAGAGC
>JBASAN010000353.1:0-5298 GCA_049650625.1 Ornithinimicrobium sp. | reverse complement strand
CGAGGACGTCGCGGGCGACGACGTGCAGGCGCTGCAGGTCGGGTCGGATCTCGACCCAGATCGGTCCGCGGGGGTTCTGCGCGCCGGAGGGTGGCTGCGGCAGGGCGGTGCCGGTGTGGTCGACGGTGATGATGTCCATGGGGTTCAGGTCTTTCGGGTGGGGAGCTTGGGGAGGCTGGCGATGGCGGCCTGGGCGAGCCGCTTGTCGAGGTGGGGGTGGCCACCGACGGGGGTGGCCGGGTCGTGCTCGCTGAACCACTGCACGCGGTCGAGGAGCTTGGTCCAGCGGCCGAGGTTGCCGTGACAGACCTGGGCGTCGATGGCCTCGAGGAGTTGAGGGTCGGCGTTGAGGAACAGGGGGTGCAATCCCTGCAGCACCCGCAGCAGAGCGCGGTCCGTCAGGGCCTTGACGTGGACGGTGCCTGAGATGGCGTGGACGAGGAGCGGGTCGCGCTGCACGGCGGGGCCGACGGACTGGTCGCCGATGAGGATCAGCGCGAAGCGGGTGTCGGGGTGGGCGTGGAGCCACTGCAGCTGCCCGGCTGCCTCTGCGGTGAGGCGCTCGGCGTGGCGGACCACGACGATCCTGTCTTCCTCGGCGAGGGCTTCGACGAGGTCGTCTTGGAGGTCTCGCAGCGGCAGGTCGGCCTTGGTGGCGATCTGGCGGTAGAGCCAGGTGTTGATCTTGATGGCGTTCTGGTTGGGGGGCAGGTCGATCCGGTGCCACGGCACCTGCTGGGACTGCAGGTGGGCGGTGACGGCGGTGGTGCGGCCGGTGCCCAGGGCCCCGTGGACCACCATCACCTCGCGCCGGGGCAGGACGAAGTCGGCGGTGAGCGCGACGTCGCGGACCGCCGGAGTGCTCTGGATGGGTCTCGGGGGGTCGGTGTTGCTGGTCGACTCCAGGGGGTCGGGGGTCTCGAGGGCGTTCACAGCTCGAACCTGAGCTGGTCGGAGTCGGCCTCGATGAAGCTGGCGAGGACGTCGTCGGCGCCGGCGTCGAGCTGGTCGTAGCTGGGCGTCGGGGTCACGTTGCGACGGCCCTGCTTGTCCCTCTCGATGGCCACGGCGCCGTCGGTGTTGCTGCGGACGCGGTTGGCGGCGCTGAACCTGGCCTGGGCAACCTTGCGGTCCTCGGTGCGGCCGCGGAGGAACTCCTCGGTCTCGTCGACGGTGAGGAGGTCCCTGGGGTAGGCGGTGCCGAGGTGGACCCCGTCGAGGAAGACCTCGATGAAGCTGCGGTCGTGGGGCAGGTGGCGGATCTCGACCTTGCGGCCGACGGTGCCGGTGAGTCCGCCGCTGGGGATGACCCAGTCGATGGTGTCGAAGCGGATGCCATTCTTGGAGACCTTCACGTTCTTGGCCAACAAGAGGTCCTGCCAGAGCCGCTCGGGGGCGATCCCCTCCAAGGGCGTCGGATCGGCTTGCCACATCTGCAGGGGCGTCTGACCGGTGGTGGAGATGACGTGGTTGGTGACGTAGTTGTCCATCCAGTCGGCCAGCCACACCAGGAACTTGTCCTCGCCCAGCGCGTGGTTCTCCAGTGCGCTGTTGCCGCGCAGGTCGCGGGGGCCGTCGGTGTAGCCGGGCAGGACGGCGAGGTCGGGCTTGAGGGTGCCGAAGAAGCGCTCGACTCGGCCCTTGAGGTGCGGCGAGTACGCGGGTAGCGCGCAGGGGATGACCTCGAGTCGCAGGCAGGACTCGGTGATGATGTCGGCGAGGAACTCCAGTCCGCGGTCCCAGTTGGCCCGGACGGGTCGGCCGCCGACGACCGTGGCCCCGTCGGGTGCGGCCCGCATGGTGAAGGCCTGGATGAGGGAGGCCCGGACCTCCTCGGCGGTGGGTCGCCCGAAGGTCACCACCCAGGACAGGGCGTAGCGGGTGCGTCCGTCGAGCACCATGGTCAGCCACGGCTTGACCGCGAGGGTGTGGCCGCGCGGGACGACGTAGATGGGCAGCTCGCTGTGGTCGAGCAGGAGGTCGCTCATCCGGTGGGGGTAGGTGTTGCTCAGGTACACCTGGGCGTTGCGGTATCCCCGGCTGCCGAGCTTGGCGTAGGCGAGCTGGCCGGTGCCCATGGTCCGGTTGACCAGCCGCTGGAAGGTGCGGACGCTGGGCAGTGCCTCGGCGGGCAGCTCCTTGGCGAGCAGGCTGTGAGCCTTGGCCATGTTGCCGCAGGTGAGGAAGACCGCGGTCGCGGTGGTCGCCGGGTCCAGGGCGCAACGACTTGTGGAGTCGAGCTCGCCGGTCCGGGCGTCGTTGTTCGAGGCTGCTGCCTTGGCGAGAGCGCGGCGCAGGTGTCGCACGCTGTACCCGGCCTCGGCGGCGTAGTGGCGCACCAGGTGCGGGGTGATCTCCTCGCCCCGGGCCTCGTGGTCGCGGAGCGCCTCGACGGCGGATTCGAGCAGGGGCCGCAGGAACTTGCGCTTGTTGGACATGGCGGTCACTTTCGGTAGGACGTCTGGACGAGGGGGACGGTCCGCAGGGAGGTGTCGGTGTAGGTCGACGATCCGGGGTCGTGGGTGCTGAGCAGTCGGCACCCGAGGAAGGCGGTGCCCCAGAGGGTCCGGGCGGAGGTGATGTACCCGTGGACCTGCATCTGCACGGCCGTGGTCCTCAGGAGGCAGTGGTGGCCGGTCTTGACCTCGTCGAGCAGGATCCGCCCGTCGTTGTCGCGCCAAGCCAGGTCGATGCGGCCGCGTCCTAGGGGGGACTCGGTGGCGAGCAGCTCCCACTGCGGGGGTAGCGCGAGGCGGCTGAAGTACGCCATCACGGCCGCGCGAAGGTTCTGTCGGTGTGCGCGCTTCTCGATCGGGCGCACCCCCTCGAGCAGGGCGGCGATGACCTGCGTCTGCCGGGACAGGGTCGGCGTGGGGCCCGGGTGGGCCAGACGCGCGATCGCGAGGTGGGTGAGGGTTCCCAGGTCGGTGCTGCGGGCGAAGCCCTCGTCGTAGTAGGGGGTGGTCCCCTGGTAGATGTGCATGCCCGTGTACGGTCGCCACGTCCTGCTCGCGTGCAACCGCCGCACGTGGCCATCTCCGGCGTCGTGGCGGGAGTGGAGGTACAGCGCCTCAGGTGTCTGGAGGTGAGCGCCGGAGAAGGAGCCACACTGCGGCGGCCATGGCGGTCTCGCCCATCCAGGCGCGACCCAGAAGGCAGTTGGACCAGTGCTGCTTGGAGAACCCGAAGCGGGTGGCGGCTCGTGCCGCCGCGCCTCGGTCCCCTCGTTGGCGAATGCTGCAGGCCAGCAGGTGCTGGACCTCGGCGACGGCCAGGGAGCGGGCGTCCCCACCGTCGGGCACCCGGGTGCGCGCATCGCTGCTACGCCCGAACTCGAAGGGGTCCGCCAGGTAGTCCCGGGGGGTGAAAGCACGCCCGTCCAGGGGGCGTCGTCGCCGCGGCATACGGCGCACGGTGACGACGACCAGCCCCCCAACAGTGCCCAGTGACCCCAGTGACCAGGCGCTCCCACAGCGAGAGCGGGGGCCTCCCCCGCAAACGGCGACCCGGCCATGTGGCACGCCACCACGCCGAGGTGGCCACCCCCAACGAAGCCGGGCAGTCGTCCACCGGACCCCCGGGCGTGATGGACGTTGACGCCGACACGCGACCCGACGGCCGCGGAGCGTGGAGGAAGCCTCCACGCTGGGCCCGGCACAAGCCTGTGCCGTGCCGTACCTACGACGCAGGTGACTGGTGAGGACGCGAAGAGACGTGAGCGACAGCGGCGACCCCGACGCGGTGTTCCCCCCGAGCCCGGTCCCCTCGGACGCCGACCTGTGGCCTGGCGAGCTGCCGTTCACCGCGTGGGGTCAACGCGCTCATGGGGCCCTCGACCTCCGGGTCTTCGACCAAGCGACCTGGTGGGTGGACATCACCCAGCAACCCCACCTGCTCGAGGACATGTCCCAGGCCTACGTCGCCAACGTCATCGACTTCCTCCTCACCGACGCCGAGTTCTTCCACAGCGAGACCCTTCGCCGCGAGTGGATCCAGACCTGCGGCGACCTCCTGCTCGGGCGCCCGCCCGCCGACCTCGTGGCGAGCGCCGCCGGCGCGCCCTGCACCTCCGATCTCACCGCCCTGGGCTGGCTGGAGGCGACGCCACTGATGAGGGCGCTACGACACCGCCGCGGACTGGGGAGAGAGCCGAGTGAGTGAGACCCGCGGCGAAGTGCCCGCTGCTTCGCTCAGCTCCACGTGCCGGCCGGTGGCGGCGACACTGACGTCGACGCGCCCCCGGGACCTGCGGCCGGTGCTGGTGGTGCTCGACGTCGACGGGGTCACCTCACCTGTGCACGGGGCCACCGCCTGGACCGACGACGTCGAGACCGGCGACGTGTTCGGCCCCGTGGTGGTCTCCCCGAGCCTCGTGCGCCATCTCGACGGGCTGGGCGAGGTGCCGGGGGTCACCTGCTTGTGGATGACGGACTGGACGCCCGAGATGCGTCAGCGCATGCGCACGTTCCCCGGCCGTGACTGGCCACACCTCGAACGGTCCGACAGCCCCACTGCATCGCAGAGCTGGTGGAAGTTCGCGGCCCTTCACCGTTGGCTCACCGAGACCACGAGCAGCACACCGCAGGACGAGCGCTTCGGGTCACTGGCTTGGCTGGACGACGACCTCAGCCCCGGGACGTTCCGGGCTGCCTGCAAGCGGCTGCTCCAACCGCTGATCCCAGACATCCTTCTTGTCCCGCCGAGCTCCGCGACGGGGTTGACGCCGAGTGAGATGGTCGAGGTCGGCGAGTGGATCAAGGCGCGGATCGAGGTGAAGGAACGCCACCGTCTCGACCAACCCTGGCGGCGGTCACCGGTGGGGCCGTGCGGCTGCTCCTGGGTGGGCTGGCACTGCCCCCACTGTGGTCTCGTCACCGACACCGGCGGCGACGCGTGGCACCCCTTTCACACCATCCGATGCCACCGACGGTGGGTCGGTCGCGGACTCCCATGACTAGCGCAGCGGGAGATGAAACCAGTTCTCGCGATGCGGTGGTCAGGGGCTGTTGCGTGCGTTCGCGATGACCTAGGCATCTTGCCGGCGGATCCACCAGCGTCGCCCGCGTTTCGTGACGGCACGTTGCCGGCCGCGATCATCTGCTGCACCCGCGTGCCATCCACGCCGGCAGCGACGACGCGAGAGGGGCCATCTGCGCTACCCCGTCTGTCACTGGTCGACCAGCTCCGCACACCTGGACTCAACTGCGCGGGTACGCCGCTCGTTCTTCGCTGTCCAGCGCGTGGCTGGCCCGCGCGCGCCAGTGGGCGAGGTTGTGGCGGGTGGTGAGGGTGTGGGGG
>JBASAN010000352.1:0-1679 GCA_049650625.1 Ornithinimicrobium sp. | reverse complement strand
GGTAGCGTCGGGCACGTCGAGGTCTTCCGGTTGGGCTGGTGTAGGAACCCCCATCCTCGGGAGACCTCGACCTCTATCCCCGGACCGCCGCGCCAGCGCCCGTTACACCCTCAGTTGCGAAGAGCCGGTTTGCGTAGCTTCGATACCGGTCTTTGTGACAACCACTACGGAGTAGTCGGACCCGCCTAGCAGGAAAGACTCGCTCCCTGTATCGATCAGCATCCAAGGCGCGGGGACGCCTTCGGGTGTCGGCTTCGACTGGAGCTTGCCCGTTCCGGTCAGGTAGTTGTCGAAGTGCTCCAGCATGTCGCGAATGTGCTTCCCATCGGGAACTGCGGCGGCGAAGGCCGCGACCTGGGGGTGGTCCTTGCCTAGTACCGCCGTGGCGCCACGGGCGGCGTTGTTGAGCGCCGTGGAGTACAGCATGAACTCGATGCTCTGACCGTCATCGAGAGTGCCCTTCAAGACCCTCTGCGCTTGACGCACAGCTGCCTCCAGCCATGCATTCGCAGCGCCGACAACGACGCGCTTGTGTCCGTCCTCCACCACCAGACTCCTCTTTGTGCTGCGAAAACTACCGCCCGCGAGATCCACTCGCGTCCCAGCGCCGCGACAGGGGCCAGAGTCACATCGCGCCGAGGAAGTCGGTCACTTCCAGCACGTCGGACTGCCCGACGAGAATCGGCGGGTTTCGCCATACGGGCTGCCCTCCCGCGATCCTCATGATCACGATCATCCATGGGGCCGCAGCGTCCGCTGGCTCAAAGATCGCCGTTGTGAGCCAGTCGTACTCGTCATCGTTCTCGAGGTAACCAACTTCGCTGGTGAAGACGCCGCGGCGGTTGTTGTACGAAATACGCTGCACCCGGCGGTCAGTTGTCGCAAAGCCGGCCATCGCGCGCATGCCTTGCCAAGCGTCTTCTGCCATTGCCGCATCCGCGGCAGCCGGAACGAAGAACGATCGCGGTGTCAGAGTCGCGGGCG
The DNA here is from genome assembly GCA_049650625.1 of Ornithinimicrobium sp. GTDB lineage: Bacteria > Actinomycetota > Actinomycetes > Actinomycetales > Dermatophilaceae > Ornithinicoccus. The sequence continues at coordinate 695 of JBASAN010000352.1, read as the reverse complement.
CGAAGGTCGGCTCATCCATGAACCCGTGCTCGCATCGGCGCCGGGGCTCTGTCGTCATACCACCGCCTTTCGTAGGCGCGGATCTGACGAGGTTCGGATGCTTTCCCGACCCAGGCGACCGAGGCACCCGCTCATGCCCCGACGCGTGCGCGCGCATCCAACGGGCTGGGTTCATCAACTAGCCAGATCCCGGGAAGACCTGTCTGAGTAGTGCCACAAGGCCGTCGTAGGCCCCGTTCACAGCGACGCCCCCAGCCAGCGAGTAACTGCCGGAGCGCACGAGGTCAAGAAACCCGCGTGTGGCGTCACCGGGTTCGCCGCCGTCGTCGCGTAGTGCCGTGCCGAGGTCACCGACTCCACGCTCATCGAGAATGGATCGTGCGGCAGCCAACAGGCCGTCGAGGTCACCGGCCTGGAGCTGAATGGCGACTGCCCCTGCACCCGACGCAACCGAGACGGTCGAGTTGTTGGCGAAGATCATCGTCATATGTGAAGCGACGGCCTCACGCAGGGCGGGCTCTGTGTCGACCGTAGGGCCTCCGGAGTCACCGGCTTCTGGGGAGACGTCCTCGATCTCGAGTGCGAGATCCAATGCCACAGTCTTGATGCGGTCGAGGAGGCCGCGCAGATACGTCCGGGGGACCACAACCGCCGCGTGGTTGGCAGTGAACATCGGCATGTGCGGGACACGGTTC
>JBASAN010000351.1:0-2746 GCA_049650625.1 Ornithinimicrobium sp. | reverse complement strand
CCCTCTTCCGCCGCGACGCCGGCGAGTTCGCCGCCTACCTCGTGGACGCCGAGACGGCGTCGATCTATCCCCAGCTCAGTGACGGCCAACGGGCCCACGACCTGCAGATCGCCTACGGCAACCTGGCTGGTGAGCTGATGGACCTCGAGGCCGGCGACCTGTTGGACGAGACCATCGACCCCGTCGAGACGGCGAACCGGATCATGCACCGCTACGAGCTCCTCTGGAAGGAGCTCACCGCGCCGGAGCGCTTCGAGAGCGGCGACCGCTGGCGCGTGGAGGAGCGCATCTCCCGGCTGAACAACCTCGGCTTCGATGTCGACGAGCTCGCCATCACCACCGACATCGACGGCACCCACATCCAGATCCAGCCCAAGGTCGTCGACGCCGGCTACTACTCCCGCCGGATGATGTCACTGACCGGGCTGGACGTGCAGGAGAACCAGGCCCGTCGGCTGCTCAACGACCTCGACTCCTACCGCGCGGCGATGGACCGGCAGAACGACGACGAGGCCCAGGTCGCGCACGACTGGCTGTCCAAGATCTACGAGCCGGTCACCCGGACCGTGCCGGCGGAGATGCGGTCCAAGCTCGAGCCGGCCGAGCTGTTCCACGAGCTGCTCGAGCACCGCTGGTACCTGTCCGAGCGCGCCGGGCAGGACATGACCATCGAGGACGCCGCGCGCGACTACGTGGCCACGGTGCTGCCGGACAAGCCCGACGAAGCCGCGGTCCTGGGCCTCGACACCGACGAGATCCCGATCCGGGCCCCGCTGCCCCGCTGACTCCTCACGGGGTGGCTCGCTACCGGTCGTCGCCGTCGAGGTCGAGCCGGTAGAGCGCGTCCCAGTTCTTCCCCGTCACCACCCACGTGCCGTCGCGGTCGTCATACGCCAGCCCGTTCAGGACGTCCGACTCCTCGCCGGGAGCCTGCTCGCGCACCACGGCGCCGAGGTCGACCACCGCGACCACCTCGCCGGTGCCGGGGTCGATCTGCACCACGTCGGTGCTCTTCCACACGTTGGCCCACACCATCCCGTCCACGCACTCCAGCTCGTTCAGCTGGTCGACCGGTCGGGGGGCCGTGCCCTCGGTCCGCGCCACGACCTCGACCGTCTCGAGCACCGCCAGGTCGGCCGGTGCGAGCGAGCGCAGCGTCGAGGACCCGTCGGTCTGCCACAGCACCTCGCGGGTGTCGTCGTAGCAGATCCCCCATCCCTCGCCGTCGATCCGAAGCACCGGCCCCTCGACCAGGTCCGGCAAACTCCAGGTGTGCACGACCCCCGACTTCCAGGTCAACTGGTATGCCGTCGGCCCCGCGTCCGATCCGAGCAGTTCCGCCGGGACCACCGTCAGTCCCTCGCCGAACTCCTGATCCGGCAGCTCCGCGCTGCGCCGCACTGCTCCATCCGCCGACAACAGGTCGATCCCGGACTCGCCGTACAGCCCGCGGCTGTGCAGCATCGTGCCGTCGTCGAGCAGCTCCAGGCCCTGGGTGAAGGTGGGGTCTCGGTCGAGGATCTGCAGGATGTCGCCGACCTCAGGCTGGATGCTGCCTTCGCTCGCACTGCTGTCCTTCGGCGCATCGCCGTCGGCCGATGACGGGGATCCGCCGCAGGCCGCGAGGACCAGCGCGCCGCCCGCCAGCGCCCACGACCCTGCCCGCATCGGCGTCGGTCAGGCCCGCTGCTGCGAGATCGCGTACAACGTCACCGCAGCGGCGATGCCGGCGTTCAACGACTCGGTGCTCGCGCTCATCGGGATGGACACGATCTGGTCGCAGGTCTCGCGCACCAACCGCGACAGTCCCTTGCCCTCCGACCCCACCACGACCACCAACGGCCGGTCGGCCAGCGCCAGACCGGGGAGCTCGACGTCACCGTCGGCATCCAGCCCGATGATGAAGAAGCCGGCCTTGCCGTAGGCCTCGAGCGCCCGGGTCAGGTTGGTGGCCTGGGCGACCTTCACCCGGGCCGCTGCCCCGGCGGAGGTCTTCCACGCCGTCGCAGTCATCCCCGCCGAGCGGCGCGACGGCACCACCACACCGTGCGCCCCGAAAGCCCCGACCGAGCGCAGGATCGCACCCAGGTTGCGGGGGTCGGTGATGCCGTCGAGCGCCACGATCAGCGGCAACCCCGGCATCTCGACGTCGAGCAGATCCTCGGGGTGTAGGTACTCGTACGGCGGCACCTGCAGCACCAGCCCCTGGTGCACCGCCCCATCGGTCAGTCGGTCCAGCTCACCCCGGGGGGCCTCGAGGACGGCGATGCCGCGCTCGGTGGCCAACGAGATCGACTCCCGGATGCGGTCGTCGGAGTCGATCCGCGAGCCGACGAACAGGGCCGTCCCCGGGATGTGGCTGCGCAATGCCTCCACCACCGAGTTACGGCCGGCCACGATCTCGCTGCTGGCCTTGTCCTTACGCTGCGGGGCCCTGCCCCCTCTCGCCTTGCCGCGGTCCCCGGCCTTGGCGCCGCGATCGGCACCCTTGGCGCCACGTGCCGCCGGGTGATTGGGTCGCTCTTCGGCTTTGGGGGTCGGTCCACGACCCTCGAGCTGCTTGCGGCGTTGGCCGCCGCTGCCGACGACGGCGCCCTTCTTCTGGGTCTTGCGAACGGCGCCGCGGCGCTGGGAGTTGCCGGGCATGCGGCATACCTCGATCTCTGGGTCAGTGGTCCAGCGCCCACCGGGCGCCTTGGGGGGTGTCCTCGATCACGATGCCGAGGCTGGTGAGGTGGTCACGGAT
>JBASAN010000350.1:0-9135 GCA_049650625.1 Ornithinimicrobium sp. | reverse complement strand
CGGTCGACCTGGTCGCCACGGTCCCCGGTGTCGACGACGCCACGGCCCAGGACCTCACCGACAAGGCGCACCAGATGTGCCCGTACAGCAAGGCCACCCGAGGCAACATCGAGGTCACTGTCACCGGCAAGGGCGCCTGACCCTTTGCTGATGTGAGTCCGCGCAGCAGCGTGGGCTCGACCTGAACCGCCCCGATACGGGCCTGTCCGACTAGAGAACCTGGTTGAGCAGGCCCGTATCGACGTCGTCGAGGAATCCGCCGACCTCCACCTCGGTGGGGATCAGCGGGTGGGTCCGGACACGGGCGACGTCCTCGTGCAACGCCAGACGCTGATCCGCCACGACGTGGAACCGTTGCCAGATGACGTCCTGGCCGCTGGAGGCGCCAATGCGCTCGCGCAGCTCGGCTTCGGTGGCCGACGCCATCGCGCACCGTGTATGAGGGGCGACGATGACCCGCTTGACGCCCAGGAGGTGGACACCGAGGACCAAGGCCTCGAGGGCGGCGTCGGTGACCCGGCCGCCGGGGTTGCGGAAGATCTTGGCGTCGCCGTGTGCGAGCCCCACCATCCGCAACGGGTCGATCCGGGAGTCCATGCAGGTGACGATGGCGACGCCGGCGTGGGCGATCCCGTCGAAGCCTGCTCGGTCGAAGTCGGCGGCGTAGCTGCGGTTGGCGTCCAGAAGGTCCTGGAACGCGTTGCCAGCGGATGTCTCGTTCATGACTGGGAGTCCATATCGGGTCGGGTCGTGATGGTCATGGCAAGAGGGCGCATCACGTCGGCGAAGAAGTCGTTGCCTTTGTCGTCGACCACGATGAAGGCTGGGAAGTCCTGCACCTGGATCTTCCAGACGGCTTCCATGCCGAGCTCCTCGTATTCAAGTGTCTCGACCGAGGTGATGCAGTCCTGGGCCAACCGAGCAGCGGGACCGCCGATGGAGCCCAGGTAGAACCCACCGTAGGTCTGGCAGGCGTTCGTGACCTGCGTCGAGCGGTTGCCCTTGGCCAGCATGATCTTCGAACCTCCCGCGGCCTGGAACTGCTCGACGTAGGAGTCCATCCGGCCCGCGGTGGTGGGACCGAAGGAACCGGACGGCATACCGGGAGGGGTCTTGGCTGGGCCGGCGTAGTAGACGGGGTGGTCTCGGAGGTAGTCGGGCATCGGCTCTCCCGCATCGAGCCGTTCCTTGATCTTGGCGTGTGCCAGGTCCCGAGCGACGACGACCGTGCCGCTCAGGGACAGGCGCGTCTTGACCGGGTGTCGGGACAGCTCGGCCAGCACCTCGTCCATGGGTTGGTCCAGGTCGATGGGCACGGCCGATCGCGCGCCGGTGCCGGAGACCCCGTCGGTTTGCTCGTCCAACGTGCTGTCGACCTGGTCCGGCATGAACCGGGCCGGGTCCGTCTCGAGCTGCTCCAGGAAGACTCCGTCGGGGGTGATCTTGGCCCGCACCTGCCGGTCGGCCGAGCAGGAGACCGCGATCGCGACGGGCAGGGAGGCGCCATGCCGGGGGAGGCGGATGACCCGCACGTCATGGCAGAAGTACTTGCCGCCGAACTGGGCGCCGATCCCGAAGTCCCGGGTGAGCTCGTGCACCTGGGCCTCGAGCTCCGGGTCCCGGATGGCATGGCCAGCCAGCGAACCCTGTGTCGGCAGGGTGTCGAGATACCGGGCAGAGGCGTACTTGGCGGTCTTCAAGGCGAACTCCGCCGAGGTACCGCCCAGGACGATGGCCAGGTGGTAGGGCGGGCAGGCCGAGGTCCCGAGGCTGCGCAGCTTCTCGTCGAGCCAGGACATCAAGCGGTCCGGGTTCAACAGCGCCTTGGTCTCCTGGTAGAGGAACGACTTGTTGGCCGAGCCGCCCCCCTTGGCCAGGAACAGGAACGTGTAGGCCTGCTCGCGGCCCGGCGTGGTGTCGGCGTAGATCTCGACCTGGGCGGGCAGGTTGGAGCCGGTGTTCTTCTCCTCCCACGTCGTGATGGGCGCCATCTGGGAGTAGCGCAGGTTGAGACGGGTGTAGGCGTCGAAGACCCCACGCGAGATGGCTTCCTCGTCCGGGCCCTGCGTCAGCACGTGCTGTCCCCGCTTGCCCATGGCGATGGCGGTGCCGGTGTCCTGGCACATCGGTAACACACCGCCGGCCGCAATATTCGCGTTCTTCAACAGGTCCAGGGCCACGAACTTGTCGTTCGTGCTGGCCTCGGGGTCGTCGAGGATGTGCGCCAACTGGGCCAGGTGGCCGGGTCGCAGGTAGTGGGCGATGTCGTGCATCGCCGTCTCGCTCAGCAGGCGTAGTGCTTCTGGGCTGACCGTGAGAAACGTCCTTCCGTCCGGTCCCGGCACCGTGCTCACGCCGTCCGTCGTCAGCAGACGGTAGGGGGTGTCGTCCTCCGTGATCGGAAGAAGGTCGGTGTAGCGGAACTCGGCCATGCGACTAGGCGCTGGACTGGGGCAGATCGATATCCGTCCTGGTCGGCGAGGCCGCTCCGGCTCGGGCCACGGTGTAGGCGGCCGTGGCCAACGCACGGTCGACCGCGCTCGACACCGCCCACTGGCTGGCCCCGTTGAGTCGCTCGCGTGCGTCCAGCGATCCCAGAAGCCCGGCATCCAGGAGACCCGAGATCAGTCCGGCCATGAACGAGTCACCGGCCCCGACTGTGTCCACCACGTCCACCGAGGCCGCCGCCACCCGACTTTGGCGCTCGCTGTGGCTCTGATGGACCAGGGCACCAGCACCGCCGTCAGTGATGATGACCAGCGGAGGCCCGAGTCGGCCCCACAGGCGTGCGACCTCCTCGACCGTGGCCCCGGCGTACAACCACTCGATGTCCTCGGCGCTGGCCTTGATGACGTCGCTGCGACCGATGCGTTCCTCGATCAGGGAGCGGGCCTCGTGGGCGGCACCCATGATCGTGGGGCGGGCGTTGGGGTCATAGGACACCGTGCCGTAGGCGCGGGCGGCGGACATGGCGTCGAAGACGGTGGACGCTCCCGGTTGCAGGGTGGCCGCGATGGATCCGGTGTGCAGATGACCGATGCCGGTCAGGTCGGGCACCGGGATGTCCCAGGTCAGGTCGAAGTCGTAGGTGGCGCCGCCTTCGTCGTCCAGGCTGGCCTTGGCCGTGGAGGTATGCGGTGCGCTACGGCTCCCCTCGGTGAGCGTGACCTTGCGCTGCTCCAGGTAGTCGGCGATCCGATCGCCGCGTTCGTCCTGCCCGAGATAGGTGGCCAGCGATGTCGGGTGCCCTAGAGCGGCCAATCCGACGGCGACGTTGGCCGGGCTACCGCCGACGTGCTCGGTGGGCTCGGAGCCTTTGGGCTGGACGATGTCGATCAGCGCTTCGCCGACGGTGACGACCCGTGCCGTCTGGGCCTCAGCCATGGGAGGGAGCGAACTCGTCGGCGATCGCGGCCACCTTCGACAGGCGGTGGGCGGACTCGATCAGTCGGATGGTGCCGGACTTGCTGCGCATGACCAACGAATGGGTGTAGGCGGTGCCGGACCCGAAGCGGACGCCCTTCAGGAGCTCACCGCTGGTGATGCCGGTGGCCACGAAGAAGCAGTTGTCGCCGGTGACGAGGTCGTCGTTGGTCAGGACGCGGTCCAGGTCGTGCCCAGCGTCGAGGGCCTGTTGTCGCTCGTCGTCATCCTTGGGCCAGAGTCTGCCCTGGATCACTCCGCCCATGGCCTTGACCGCACAAGCGGTGATGATGCCCTCCGGCGTGCCACCGATACCCAGGAGCATGTCCACCCCGCTGTCCTCCTGGCAGGCGGCGATGCCACCGGCCACGTCACCATCGGAGATGAACCGAAGCCGAGCCCCGGCGTCGCGGACCTCTTGGGCCACCGAGTCGTGTCGCGGTCGGTCGAGCATGATCACGGTTACGTCCTCGGGGTGGCGGTGCTTGGCTCGGGCCACCCGGCGAACGTTCTCGGCGATGGGCAGCCTGATGTCCACACGGTCCGCGCAGTCCGCCCCGACCACCAGTTTGTCCATGTAGAAGACGGCACTGGGGTCGTACATGGTGCCGCGTTCGGAGACCGCCATGACCGCGATCGCGTTGTCCATACCCTTGGCGGTCAGCGTGGTGCCGTCGATGGGGTCGACGGCCACATCGACGGCCGGCCCCGTGCCGTCTCCCACGTGTTCCCCGTTGTAGAGCATGGGTGCCTCGTCCTTCTCGCCCTCCCCGATGACGACGAGACCGTCCATGGCCACGGAGGAGATGACTTTGCGCATCGCCTCGACCGCGGCGTTGTCGGCCAGGTTCTTCTGGCCGAGACCGACCCAGCGGCCCGCAGCCAAGGCGGCGGCCTCCGTGACCCGGACCAGCTCCAGGGCGAGGTTGCGGTCGGGGAGGACCGCATCCGGGCGGCCTCGGGTGTCGTCGGCCATGTGTCGGCTCCTTCGTCGCAGCGGTGTCTAGCCAGCAGAACAATCGTCTGCGCCGACCCTATCCCTGATGACCGACCGCGCGCGGCGAGATGCGACCATGGACGGGTGAGCACAGCCACCCCGACGCGAGAGCCGAACGCGGAGGACAAACGTCGCAAGCGCTTGCTGTCCTACTCGGCGAAGAACATGTTCTATTCGCTGGCCGCGGTCTTGGTCTTGGTGTTCGCCGTCTGGGCAGTCACGCCGAACCCTCCGGAGTCGCAGCGGCGGCCGGCCGAGATCGAGTCGTCGGCCTCGTACGCCGCCTCCGAGGCCGACTGGCCAGTGTGGACACCGAAGACGTTGGACGAGGAGTGGACCGGCTCCTTCGTGCGTTTCGGCGTGAACAACCAGGTCCCCACCTGGCGGATCGGGATGGTGTCGCCGCAAACGCAGTTCGTGCAGATCCGGCAGGCGGTGGATCCCGGCACAGAGTGGATGGCCGTCTCGCTGGAAGATGTGCAGGACCAGGGCACCACGGTGTCCTTCGACGGACCCACTGGGCCCCAGGAATGGGAACTGTGGACCGGTGTCGACGACAACGACATCGCTCAGGTCGCGCTGGTGCTTCCTCCAGGACCGCAGCAACCAGCCACGACGGTCGTGAACGGCACGGCCGACACCCCGGAGATGGCTGAGTTCATCCAGGGTCTGGGTGTGGCCACGGGTTAGTCCGCCTGGGGAGACTCTGCGGCAACTGTCTTGTCGAGCTGCTCCTGAGCGGTGTCGAGCTTCGCCTGGCAGTGGGCTGCCAAGGCCTCACCGCGCTCCCAGAGACGCATGGACTCCTCGAGCGGCACCTCGCCGGACTCGATCCGGGCCACGATGGTGATCAGCTCTTCGCGAGCCTGCTCGTAGGTGAGGTCACGCGTGTGCGTCATCGCGTCGATGCCGGTCACGTCCTCGCTGTCAGCGTTGGACCCCGGTGTCGTGTCATCAGCCATCCGGTCAGCCTAGTAGTCCTCGGGGGCTCGGTCGGGGGAGATGGCAAGCAGGTCTCCGGAGCCGGTAGCCAGGTCGGCTGAGGTGACCGGGCGGACGGCGAAGTCGCCCCTAGCCACGGTGACCTGCAGCAACTCATCGACGGCCACCTCGTCGCGGTCACGCACGATGGTGGCGTCCGCGTGGCGGACGACGGCGTAGCCACGGTCCAGCGTATGGCGAGGTGAGACGGCGCGCAGATGTCGTCGCTGTTGACCGACTCGCTCACGCTCCGCCCGGACACGGGCGTGGATGGCGCTGCGACCGCGGCGGTGAGCGTGGGTGATGCCTTCGCGATGACCCGCCACGATCGCTGCCCGGTCGGCCATGACCGGCCGACTCATCAACGCAAGGTGAGCCGCGCGCTCACGAGCCAACCGCTGGATGAGGGTGCGCCGTCCTCGGGTCAGCACGGTCCGTAGACCGTTCACCTCATCCTGGCGGTCCGGGACGATGGCACTGGCGGCGTGAGTCGGGGTGGAGGCACGCAGGTCGGCCACGAAGTCGAGCAACGGGCTGTCACTCTCATGGCCGATCGCGCTGACCACCGGGGTCCGGCACTGAGCCACCGCCCGGATGAGGGCCTCGTTGCTGAACGGCAACAGGTCTTCGAAGGACCCCCCACCACGCGCGATGACGATCACATCGACCTCGGGCAGGGCATCCAGCTCACCCAGGGCTTGGCTTACTGCGATCACGGTGTCCGGGCCTTGGACGGGCACTTGGCGGATCTCGAAGCGTGCCGTCGGCCACCGCCGCTGGGTGTTGCTGAGCACGTCCCGCTCGGCCGCCGTGTTGCGGCCGACGATGAGACCGATCCGGTGGGGGAGGAAGGGAAGAGGACGTTTGCGTTGGGCCTCGAAGAGGCCCTCGGAGCGCAACAGCTGTTTGAGGTGCTCCAGTCGCGCCAGCAGCTCGCCGACCCCGATGTGCCGCATCTGCCGCGCCTCGAGCTGCAGGGTGCCACGCTTGGTCCAGAAGCTTGGCTTGGCGTGCACCACCACCCGGGACCCGGGCTGCGGCTCCGCGGCCATCGCTTCCAGGGCCGGGACCGGGATGGTCAGGGACAGGGACATATCGACATCGGTGTCCCGCAGCGTAACGAACGCGGTCTTCATCCCTGGCCGACGGTTGAGCTGCACGATCTGACCCTCGACCCACAGTGGTGACATCTTCTGGACGTAGTCCGCGATCTTCAGGCTCAGCACGCGCACCGGCCATGGGGTCTCCGCGCTGGTCTCCCGTGCGGTCGGTGCCAAGGGCGGCTTGCTGCCCGGCGTGCTCACGCGGCGCTCACAGACGGCCCAGCTCGGCTTGCAGGTCGTCCAGCCCGAGCGCACCCAGGGACAGGGCAGCCATGTGCCATGCCTTGAGGTCGAACTCCTCGCCTCGCTCCCGAGCGGCCTGCCGTGCGGCGGCGCGACCCGTCAGCCAAGCCCGCTCGCCGAGCTTGTAGCTGATGGCCTGCCCCGGCCACCCCAGGTAGCGGACGATCTCGCTGTCGATGAAGGAGGCGGGGCGACCACAGTGCGCCGCGAAGAACTCCTTGGCCAAAGCCGGGGTCCACGTCTGACCGGGGGCGACGTCGGAGTCTTGCGGGATCGTCAGCTCCAGGTGCATCCCGATGTCGATCACCACCCGGATGGCCCGCATGATCTGGCAGTCGAGGTAGCCCATCTTGGCCTCGGTGCCGAGGTAGCCGAGCTCGTCCATCAGGCGCTCCGCGTAGAGAGCCCACCCTTCGGTGGCTCCGCTGGAGGACCCGATGCTGGTCTGGAAGAGCGAGAGCTGCGGTGCCACGTAGACCCACTGGGCCAGCTGGAGGTGGTGCCCCGGCACGCCCTCGTGGTACCAGGTCGAGATGAGCTCGTACAGCGGAAACCGGGTCTCGCCCAACGTCGGGAGCCAGGTCTGACCCGGACGGCTGAAATCCTGGGAGGGACGACTGTAGTACGGAGCCGCGGCGCTTCCCGAGGGCGCGATCCTCGCCTTGACCGTGCGCACCGGCTCGGCAATATCGAAATGCGTGTCACTGAGGTCCTCGATGGCCTGGTCCATCATCTGCTGCAGGCGCTCACGAATGGCTTCCACCCCTTCGACGGCCTCACCGTGCTCGTCGAGGTGGCGCATCGCCTGGATGGGGGTCGACCCGGGCAGGATGGCCTCAGCCAGCTCCTCCATCTGGGCTTTGAGGTCGGTGAACTCCTGCCACCCCCAGGCGTAGGCCTCGTCCAGATCCAGGTCGGCCCCGGTCCAGCGGCGAGCGTTGAGCCGGTAGCGCTCGGCGCCGACGGCATCCGGGGTGCCGTGGGCCGCCTCCAGGTAGGTCGAGCTCAGGTAGTCCCGCAGCTCAGCGGCCCCGCTGGTGGCGGCAGAAGCGGCTTCGGTGAGCTCCGCCTCAAGGTCGGGGTGGTCCTGGAGACCCGGCTCGACGAACTCCGCGAACCATCCGGTCTCGACCCAGTCCGTGAGCTGGTCGGCCAAGGTCTGGACCTGCAGCGGAGCCGCCAGCAGACCCTGGGCCCGACCGGCTTCCAGCGAAACGGCATACGACTGGAGCGAGCGCGGCACCGCGGTCATCCGCCGCGCGACGCACCGCCAGTCCTGCTCGGTCTCGGTCGGCATCATCGAGAAGAGTTGGCGCACCCGCTGAGGTGGTCCGAAGATGTTGCGCATCTCGCGCAGGTCCTCGCCGGCTTCGTGGGCATCGAGCTGGACGGTGAGCCGCTCGCGCAGGAGCACGGCGCAACGGGCCTCGAGGACGTCGAATCCCTGCTCTCCGGCCGCCTGCTCGAGCTCGTCCAGGGCGCTGAGGGTGCGGGTCGACAGGTCGGCGACGGCTTGCTGACCGGCGGGGGAGAAGTCGGGGACGCGGTCGTCGTGCGCGGTCAGTCCCAGCATGGTGGCCAGGCCGGGGTCGAGGTCAGCCATCTCGTGCACATAGGCGTCGGCCAGCTGCCGAGGCGTCGAGGACGGCGCAGAAGTCGAAGGCGAAGTCATGCTCACATCATCACTCAGGCCTCTGACACGCGTCGAAGGCGACCCACGAGGGCAGAAGGTCGGGTTCCGGTCGCTCCGTTCAGTGGCCTCGAAGGTGACCCCTCTACGATAGAGGGGTGATTTCCCCAGCCCAGCCCATGCCTCCGACCGTTCCCGACGCCGCCGATGGTGCCGCGTCGCAGGCCGACAAGAGGGTGTTGCTCGCTGCGCCGCGGGGATACTGCGCCGGCGTGGACCGGGCGGTGATCACCGTGGAGAAGGCCCTGGACCTCTACGGTGCTCCGGTCTACGTCCGCAAGCAGATCGTGCACAACAAGCACGTGGTCTCCACGCTGGAGAAGCGTGGGGCGATCTTCGTGGACGAGACGGATGAGGTGCCCGAGGGGCAGACCGTGATCTTCTCGGCTCACGGCGTGTCCCCAGTCGTGCACGAAGAAGCCAAGGCGTTGCAGTTGAAGACCATCGACGCCACCTGCCCGTTGGTGACCAAGGTCCACCGTGAAGCGGTGCGCTTCGCCCGCGACGACTTCGACATCCTGCTCATCGGTCACGAAGGGCACGAGGAGGTCGAAGGCACGGCGGGGGAGGCGCCAGCCAACATCACCTTGGTGCAGAGTCCCGCCGACGTCGACCACGTGGAGGTGCGCGACCCCGAGCGGCTCGTCTGGTTGTCACAGACGACTCTCTCGGTTGACGAGACGATGGAGACCGTCCGC
>JBASAN010000349.1:0-1784 GCA_049650625.1 Ornithinimicrobium sp. | reverse complement strand
CTGCAACCGGATGCTGCAGTTCGGCTACCGGGTCCTGATCCTGGGCGATCCCAAGGACGAGTACGAGAAGCTGTGCCGCGCCTACGGGGTCTCACCGTTCGCGGTCGGACCGGGGATGAGCACCCGGGTCAACCCGTTGGCCAAGGGACCCCTTGGCGTGGGCTGGGAGGACCTCGACGACACCGAGGCCCGCCGTCGGGCCACGATAATCTTCGGACGCTGGCTGACCCTGGTCCGTGGGCTGGTGGGCTCCATGCGCATCGGCACCCTCCACGCCCCGTTCGGACCCAGTGAGGCCGACGTCGTCTACGCCGCACTGGAGCACCTCACCGGCTACGCCCACGGCGCCACCGCGCTACGTGAGACCACTATCCCCGAGCTGTGGCACACCCTGCACAACCCCGACGAGACGCTGATCGCGCGCTGCGAGTACGCCAGCAGGCGCGCGTTCCTCGACGACACCCGCCTCCTGCGTGATGCGTTGGGTCAGCTCGTCAAGGGCACCCTGGCCGGGCTATTCGACGACCACACCAACATCGACGTCGACTGGTCCGCGCCCATCCAGTCGCTGAGCCTCTCGCGCCTCGAGGAGCTCGGTGACGAGGCGGTCGGGATCGCGTTGCTGTGCCTGAACTCCTGGGGGCGAGGGATGCGTGAGAACGCCCGCTTCAAGACCAGCAACAGCACCGGTGTGGGGGGTGGGGGTGATCTGCGGATCGTGGTCCGCGATGAGTCGTGGCGCCAGCTGCGACTGGGACCCGAGGCGGTGAAGTCCTTCGACGCCGACCTACGTCTCTCCCGTGGGGCCGGTGGGCGCGGTGGGGACATCCAGTTCGCGGTGGCCCACAAGCCCTCCGACCTCCTCGCCGCCGGCGACGCCGGGTCGCAGGCAGCGACCATCGCCAAGGACCTCCTCGATCTGGCCGACATCAAGATCCTGCACGGCCAGAAACCCAAGGCGGCCCGCGAGCTCGACTCGATGCTCGGCCTCGGCCCGCTCGCACGCAACCTCGTCACCGGGTGGGCCATGCACGGCAAAGGACGTGCCCTGTGGTGCGTGGGGGAGCGGACCTACAAGGTCCAGACCGTCCTGCACCCGGCCGAGGAGATGCTCACCTGGACCAACGACGCCATCGCGAGCGCCCGATGAGACCACCACCGCACCAGCCCGACACCCAGCTCGACACCCAGCTCGACACCCAGCCGGGCGCTCGGGGGAGCGGGCGATCTGGAGGTGGCGTCAGCAAGGCTCTCTTGACCGCGATCGCAGCGATGGTGTTGTTCCTCGGTGCGCCGCTGCTGAGTCTGGCCGTGCTGGCGACCATGTCTGAGAACGCCACCGAGCAGAAGATCGCCGACTGCCTCGCCCAGCAGGCAGCCCTTGGCTGGCGCCCGGACGGTGCGGTGGGGGCGGGCGCGCTGCGGGTGGCGCAGGCCAACATCAAAACCTCACTGAGCCCGGCCAAGGCAGCAGCCGACCTGCGGGCCGTCTACGCCACCGGAGCAGACCTGGTCTCGCTCAACGAGACCAACCGCCGCCACCTGGACCAGCTGCGCCATTCAGCCACCCCCGGGAACGCCGGCAACCCGGGGCCCCTTGGGAGTTCCGGGAATTCCGGGGGTCCTGGGGGTCCGGGCTACGCGGTCTACCGCGATCCCTCAGCCTCCGGTCAGGCCCGCAGCACCGCCGTCGCCTGGCGCACCGACAGGTGGCGCCGCTCCGCGGCCGGGCGGGTACGCATCGTGGCCACCGGCCCGCAGAAGTGGGACGCGGGCCGCTCCGC
>JBASAN010000348.1:0-5462 GCA_049650625.1 Ornithinimicrobium sp. | reverse complement strand
TGGGAACGGACCGGCGAGCTCGACATCGCGGTGGAGCCCTGGCAGGTGCAGGGGCTGCACGAGCTCGCTGATCTCCTGTCCGAGCACGGACCGCGACCGGAGGTCATGGGCCAGGATGAGATCCGGTCGCTCGTCCACTCTCCGACCTATCTCGCGGCCGTCCACGACCCGGAAGGGGTGGCCATGGTCCACCCCGCCAAGCTGGCCTGGGGGCTTCGCCGGGCCTGTCTGGATCTCGGGGTCCGGATCTACGAGCACACCGAGGTCATCTCCCTGGACGGCGGTTCCCGCCTGCCGACGACCACGAGGAGTCGTTCGACCGCCCCGCTCATCGTGCGCTCGGCCTACGGCGCCGTCCGGGCGCCGCAGGTAGCCCTGGCCACGAACTCCTCAACCGGCTTGCTGCGTCGGTTGAGCAACTATGTCGCGCCGGTCTACGACTACGTGTTGATGACTGAACCGCTCTCGCATGACCAGCTTGCCTCGATCGGGTGGCAGGGCCGCCAAGGGCTCGCCGACGCCGGGAACCAGTTCCACTACTACCGGCTGACCGCGGACAACCGGATTCTGTGGGGTGGGTGGGACGTCATCTACCACTTCGGCGGCAAGGTCAGCGCCGAATACGACCACCGCGCCGCCTCCTACGAGCTACTCGCCCGGCATTTCTTCACCACCTTCCCTCAGCTGGAGGGACTGCGGTTCACTCACCGGTGGGGTGGCGCAATCGACACCTGCAGCAGGTTCACCACGTTCTGGGGCCAGGCCTACGGCGGCCGGTTGAGCTACGCCCTGGGCTACACCGGCCTCGGCGTCGGCGCCAGCCGTTTCGGTGCCCGCGTGATGCTGGATCTGCTCAGCGGCGAGGAGAACGAACGCACCCGGTTGAAGATGGTCCGCACCAAGCCGCTGCCGTTCCCACCAGAACCGGCCCGGTACGGGGCGATCGCCCTCACCACCTGGTCTATCGACCGGGCCGACCGCAACGGTGGCAGACGCAACCCTTGGTTACGGACGCTGGACGCCCTCGGCCTAGGCTTCGACTCATGAGACGGGACGCCGACGTCGTCATCATCGGAGCAGGGTTGTCGGGGCTCATCGCCGCGCGCGAGGTACTGGCCGCCGGCTACGAGCCGGTGATGCTCGAGGCGAACGACCGGGTCGGTGGGCGCATCCTCACTCAGGATGTCGGCGGGGTCCCCCTCGAGCTCGGCGCGCAGTGGATCGGCGACACGCATCACCGTATGCAGTCGCTGGCGACGGAGCTGGGCATCGAGATCTTCGATCAGTTCGACTCCGGACAGACCTCCTACGAGCTCACCGATGAGGTGCTGCGGGAGAACGTCTTCCGCGAGCGTCACGCGCACGAGCTCATCGGGATCGAGCGGGTCCTCAGACTGCTCGACGAGATGGCCGCCACCGTGCCGGTCGAGGCCCCCTGGCTCGCTCCGCAAGCCGATGTCTGGGACCGCCTGACCGTTGGTCAGTGGTTCGACGCCCAAGGCCTTGGGCCGGTGGCTCGCGAGCTGTTGGAGATCTGCACGGTCGGGATCCTTGCCGTGCCCACGGTCGAGGTCTCCCTCCTGTGCCTGCTGCAGAATCTCCAGGTATGCGGGGTTACCGCCGAGCTGTTGGCCGAGTCCGAGGGTGGCGCGCAGACCAAACGGTTCGTCGGTGGCACCTCGCTCATCCCGCAGCGACTGGCCGCGGCGCTCGGTGAGCGCGTCATCTTGGATGCTCCGGCCCTCACCGTCGACTACTCCGCCGATCAGGTCACCGTGACCTGCCGGGGTGGACTGGTGGCCACCGGACGCCGGCTGGTCGTGGCCCTGTCCCCGACTCTGGCCGGGCGGCTCATGTACGACCCGCCGCTGCCGGGGGTCCGCGACCAGATGACCCAACGGGTCCCGCAAGCCTCGGCCCACAAGATGTTTGCCCTCTACGACGAGCCGTTCTGGCGTGACGAAGGCCTCAACGGCCAGCTGATCTCCTCCGCAGGTCCCGCGAGGATGTCCAACGACAGTTGCCTGCCCGAGGGCGGTGGTCCCGGCATCCTGCTGGCCTTTCTGGAGGGGGAGTCGGCTCGGGTGGCGGGCCGATGGTCGACCGCGGATCGACACGACGCGCTGCGCGCCGAGCTGGGCCGGCACTTCGGCCCGCGCGGAGGGGTGCCGACGCAGATTGTCGAGCGGGGCTGGGCGGAGGAGCAGTGGACGCGCGGGTGCTACAACTCCAACTTCGGCCCGTGCGGCCTTCTGCATTTTGCGGACGCCTTGAGCAGGCCGATCGGGCCGATCACTTGGGCCGCCACCGAGACGGCAACAGCCTGGGCCGGATATATGGAGGGCGCCGTCCAGGCGGGTCAGCGCGCCGCCCGCGAAAGTCTCGCATCACTCGATCGCCACAACCCACTCAACCCCAAGGAGTCCTCATGAACAGTCTGTACGCCGTGGCGTGGAAGGTCCTTCTGGTACGCGGCCTCATCGCCCTGATCTTCGGCGTCGTCGCCATGGTCTGGCCCATCGGAACGGCACTCACCCTGGTCGTGGTCTGGGGCTTCTGGGCCCTCACCGACGGCGTGGTCAACATCGCCTCCGCCTTCGGCCGTGGGGTCGGTGGCGGGCAGCGGGTGTTCTTCCTGATCGTGGGAGCCCTCGGCCTGGTGGCTGCCTTCTTCGCCCTTTTCCGCCCCGTCTCCAGCGCCGTGGCGCTGACCTGGGTCCTGGGATTCTGGTTGGTGCTGCGCGGTGCGTTCGACCTCATGGGAGCGTTCGCCTCCGACCGCACCCAACCGCGATGGCTCCTTGTGGTCAGTGGACTGCTGGCCGTTCTGGCCGGCGGCATCTTCATGGCCAACCCCGGTGCCGCCGCAGTGGGACTGGCCCTCTGGCTGGGCGTCATCGCGGTGGTCTATGGGATCGTGCTCCTCGCCGTCGCGTTTGCCGTGCGCAGTGCCGTCAACGAGACAGTCGTCGAATCCCACCACGACCGTTCCGCTCGCGCCTAACCCTGGTCTCGCCCCCCAGTTGCCCTGGCTAGGGTGATGCTTATGCCCGCAAGCGACCCCACATACAGCAAGATCCTGCTCGAAGAGTCCGAGATGCCCACGCAGTGGTACAACGTGGTCGCTGACCTGCCGGAGCCGCCCCCGCCGGCGTTGCATCCGGGCACGCACGAGCCCGCGGGACCGGAGGACTTCGCCCCGCTCTTTCCGATGGCGCTCATCGAGCAGGAAGTGAGCACTGAGCGTTATATCGACATCCCGGGTGGTGTGCTCGACGTCTACCGGCTGTGGAGACCGAGCCCGCTCTTCCGTGCGCGTCGCCTCGAGAAGCTGCTGGACACCCCGGCCCGGATCTACTACAAGTACGAGGGCGTCAGTCCGGCCGGCTCCCACAAGCCGAACACCGCCGTCCCGCAGGCGTACTACAACCACCAAGAGGGCATCACCAAGCTGACCACCGAGACCGGCGCCGGGCAATGGGGGAGCGCCCTGTCGTTCGCCACCGCTCAGTACGGCATGGAGTGCGAGGTCTGGCAGGTCGCGGCGTCGTACCGCGCCAAGCCTCATCGTCGGACCATGATGCAGATCTGGGGAGCGTCCGTGCACTCCAGCCCCTCGGAGATCACCGAGTTCGGCCGATCGCTGCTCGCGCAGAACCCGGAGCACCCGGGGTCACTGGGGATCGCGATCTCCGAAGCCGTCGCGATGGCGGTCGCCGATCCCTCGACCCGGTACGCGCTCGGCTCCGTTCTGAACCACGTGCTGCTTCACCAGACGATCATCGGTGAGGAGGCCCTGTTGCAACTGGCCAAGGTGGGCGAGACGCCGGACCTGCTCGTCGGCTGCACCGGGGGTGGGTCGAACTTCGGGGGCCTGTCCTTCCCGTTCCTGCGCGAGAAGCTGGCCGGTCGGATGAACCCCACCATCCGCTGTGTCGAACCGGCCGCGTGCCCGAGCCTGACCAAGGGCGAGTACCGGTATGACTTCGGTGACACCGCCGGGCTGACACCGTTGATGAAGATGCACACCCTCGGCCACGACTTCATCCCGGAGCCGATCCACGCCGGGGGTCTGCGCTATCACGGCATGAGCCCCTTGGTCTCGCACATCTACGAACAGGGCCTGGTCGAAGCAACCTCCATTCCCCAGACGGAGTGCTTCTCGGCCGCCATCCAGTTCGCCAAGTCCGAGGGCATCGTGCCGGCACCCGAGCCGACCCACGCCCTCGCGGCTGCGATCCGCGAAGCGGTGGCGTGCCGGGAGTCCGGCGAGGAGAAGGTCATCCTGACCGCGCTATGCGGTCACGGCCACCTCGACCTGGCTTCCTACGAGCAGTACCTCAGCGGCGAGATGGTCGACTACGACCTGCCGGACGAGCAGATCGCGGCGGCCATGACCAGCGTGCCGACCTGGTGACGGAGCAACAGCCGTACGACGTCGCCAGGCAGTTCGACGCATCTGAGCTGCGCCGCTATCCCGAGCACCTGGTAGCGAACATCCACGGCCAAGGCACCTTCGACAGTGCGGACCCCTCGACCACGGCCCAGCGGTTCAGAGTCTCCGACGCATGACCAGGCGCGGCATCCGCGAGGCTGTGGCCTCCGTCTGGCCGACGACCTCGAAGCCGCTCGACTCGAACATGCCGCGAGTGCCGACGAAAGCCATGGTGGTGTCCATCCGGCCGTTCGGATCAACCGGATAGGACTCGACCACAGGAGCCCCGCGGCTGGCGGCGAACTCGACCGCCCCCTCGATGAGCCGCGTCGCCACGCCCTGCCTGCGGTGTCCGGTGCGCACGACCAGGCAGATGATCGACCACACCGGCTGGTCGTCAATAGGCCGGATCCGTCGCGAGTGCACCAGCACCGGTATGTCGGATCGGGCGCCGACGTTGCACCACCCCACCGGCCGCTCGTCCTGGTAGGCCAGGATTCCCGGTGGATCATCGCGATGGCAGAGCGCGCGCATGGCTCGCTCCCGGTCCCCATTGCCCAGCTCCTGCACATCGGAGGTGCGCAACCGATGAGGAATGCACCAGCAGTGCTCCCTGCGCCGGTTCGGGTTGATGACGTCCGCGAAGTCCTCGAAGCGCTCAGGGGTCATTGGATAGGTCGACCAGGTCGGCTTCATAGCGTGACCACCTCCACACGTTGAGGCGAAGACTAGTCCTGTGTCGAGGCTAGAACCAGAGCGTCGGCATACACTCGCGCTTCCCGCTCCCGACCGCGAAACGCCAGGTGCCCTTCCTTGTCCCTCAGAGCTCATTCGCGATGGTTGGTCGCCGTCACGGTCTGCTGCGCGCTCGTCCTGGGCGGCGCCTGGCTGGTCGTGCGCGCTCGGCGGGTATGCCGAGACCCACGGCGCGAAGTTCGTCCTGTACTTCCAGTCCACCCGCGGCGCGAACTGGCGTCTGGACGATCCCGCCTCGCGTCGAGCCTGGTCAGCGAAGGTCGCTGAGCGC
>JBASAN010000347.1:0-2099 GCA_049650625.1 Ornithinimicrobium sp. | reverse complement strand
GCCGGTCCCTGGCTGATGGAGGCCTACACCGAAGCGCTGTCCGAGTGCGCGGCCTACCTCCCCGGGGTGGGCTACTACCCCAGCGGCCTGCCGGTGCTGAGGGAGCTGGTCGCCGACCGCTTCTCGGAGCGAGGTCTGCCGACGTCGCCTGACCAGATCCTGATCACCTCCGGCGCGTTGTCGAGCACCGCTATCGCTGCCCAGGCGCTCGGGCTGCGGGGGGCTCGGGTGGTCGTGGAGAGCCCGACCTATCCCAACGCGATTGCGACCCTCAAGGGTTTGGGCACGCGCTTGGTGCCCCACCCGATCGACCATCAGGCCCAGGGACGAGAGTGGGACGCCGCCGGGCTGGACCTGCTACTCCGACAGGTCAGTGCACGATCGGCATACCTCGTCCCCGACTTCCACAACCCCACGGGTGCCTTGATGGATGCTACCCAGCGGGAACGCGTCGGAGCCCTGTTGGGAGCCCGAGGAGTGGTGCCGATCATCGACGAAACCCCGGTGGAACTGGCGTTCGACGACCTCGAGATGCCACCGCCGCTCGCGGTCTTCGCCCCGGACTCGATCACCGTGGGTGGGGTCAGCAAGACCTTCTGGGGGGGCCTGCGCATCGGCTGGATCCGGATGCCGGCGGCACGAAGCCGCGCCATGGCTCATAGCCGGCTCCGGCTCGACTTGGGGAGTCCCGTCCTCGAGCAGCTCGCGGTAGCTGCTCTGCTCCGGCGCAGGGCCGAGATCGTCGCCCAACGTCGCAGTGCCTTCGCCGCCGGGCGGGACTTGTTGCTAGAAGGTGTCGCCGCCCACCTGCCGTCCTGGCGCGTGCACCGGCCCGCAGGGGGACTGTCGCTGTGGTGTCGCCTGCCGGTGGCGTGCTCCACTGCCATGGTGGCCAAGGCGGCTGAGCATCACCTGATTTTGGCAGCAGGGCCGAACTTCGCGCCCAGTGGCGGCTTGGACCAGTGGATGCGGCTGCCCTTCGTGCTGCCGCACGACCGGCTCGACGAGGCCCTGCCGCGGCTGGCCCGGGCCTGGGACGAGACGCTGGACGCTGGCCCGCACAGCGCGCGACACGCGGTGTCCGCGCCATCCACGATCATCGCCTAGGGCTATCAGTGGAGCCAGACGAGCACGAGACTCGAGGCCCCTAGGGCCCAGCACAGAGCCATCAGTCCGATCAGGGCTGCGGGGTTGACCGGCGACGTCGCGCCCCGGATGCCGGCCACGGCCCGCCGTATGCGGTGTTGCTGGGTGAGCGCGATCACAACGGCGCTGACCAGCGTGAGCGCCGGCAGGATCATCAGCCAGACCCCATAGACCGGCAGCCACCGCACCGTGAAGGCGCTGACAACACAGCAGGCCAGCGCGGTGCGGGACCACGCCATGGCGGTGCGCTCGGGTTGCAACCCGGGGTCGATGTGCGCCGCAGTGTGCGGGTGATGCGCCGACCACGACATGGATCAGCCCAGCGCGATCACGACGATGACCACGAGAGCACCCAAGGCCGCACCGATTCCGAGGACCGGCGCGATCAGCGGCAAAGGCAAAGGCGCCTGGTGCCGGATCGCCCGCTCGACCCCGATCCAGCGCATGAACGCACCCCCGCTGACCAGCATCCCGAGGACCAACAGCAGGATCGCAACACCCTTGCGGTAGGGGTCCTCGAGCACCGCGAAGGCCTCGACCGCGATGCCCCCGGCCAGCAGGGCCAGCGCTGTGCGGATCCAGGAAAGGAAGGTCCGCTCGTTGGCCAAACTGAACCGGGGGTCTGGGGTCGTGCCGTCAGGGAAGATGCGCTGGGCCAGCCAGCCGCGGTGATCCTCCGGCGTAGGAGCACTCATGGACGGTGCCGACTCGCGGTCGTCGCTGGAGGTCACCCTCCTACGCTACGTCCTGTCGGCATACCCGCGCCGTGAACTCGACGTGACCGGTGTCGGTCGACGTCTGCGGGCTCAGGCGACGCGGGTCTGGGGTGCGGTCTCCGCGGTCTTGCCGGCGTCCTTCTCCACGATCTTGCCGAGCGCCTTGTCGATGGCCTTCATCGTCGACTTGTCGAGCCTGACGCCGGCGGCCTTGACGTTCTCACCGACCTGCTCCGG
>JBASAN010000346.1:0-1769 GCA_049650625.1 Ornithinimicrobium sp. | reverse complement strand
CTGGCACGCTGATGTCCGCGCCGGTCCGCACACGGTCCGCAAGAGGACCAACTACACCCGTGGAGTTCCATCAATGAAGTCGATGTTTGTCCAGGTCAGCGCCCTACAACCATTGACAAGCAACTGCGTCCACTAGGCGGGGTCGGTCCCCGGCCAACAGGCAAAGCCGCGAGCCCCCGAAGGACGTGGAATCCTTCTGCAATTGCTTGAACGGTGATGGACATGCCCGGACGCCCCTGGAACGTCGGCCGGTTGACCCCCTTGAACGCACGAGCCGCTATGCCGAGACTCGATGCGTGACCACCTCACGTCGACCAAGAGGCGACGGCTCGATCTATCGGGCCTCGAACGGCAAGTGGGTTGGCAAGCTCTACGTCGACGATCCCGTGACCGGACTGACTCGACGCGTCCAAGTAACCGGCCGGACGAAGGTCGAGACAGCCGCTCGGGTCAAGGAGATGCGCGAACGATCCCTGCGAGGGGCCCCCGCCCGCGACGACGCGATGACCCTCGCGACCTTCGCGACCCGGTGGCTGGGCTCGACCCTTCCTGCATCCGAGCGCAAAGACTCCACCAAGTCGCTGTACGCGAGTCTCACGCGCACGCATGTCATCAACAGCGAGATGGGCCGCCTTCCTCTGAACCGGGTCCGGCCGTCATCGGTCGAGCGCTTCCTCACCCACCTGCGCGCCAAGGGCCTCGCTGAGTCGTCCGTGCGTCAGATCTACACAGTCACTCGGGCCATCGGCGACGCTGCGGTTCGCGACGGCCTTCTGGCGGACAATCCACTGGCCGCGATCAAACGCCCCCGAGTCAGCTCGGTGGAGTCGCACTTCCTCACCCCAAGCCAAGTCCAGCAACTCATCTCGGCCGCCAGCGGGTCGCGCTATGCGCCGATGTTCGCGCTGCTCGTCAACACGGGGCTCCGCCGCGGCGAGGCGCTCGCACTGCGATGGACCGACATCGACCTAGCCGCCCGCACCTTGCGCGTGCGCGGCACATTGGCTCGCATCGACGGTGAGTTGGTGGTGACACCACCGAAGTCAGCGAAGTCCCGGCGGACGGTTCCCCTGTCGGGGACCGCAGTCGCAATCCTGGAACAGCTGGAGCAACGCACCGCAAGCGAACGCGACCGGGCGCTGAACTTGTGGGCCGACTCAGGGTTCGTGTTCACCACCGGATTCGGTGAGCCTTGCGATCCGCGCAACGCGCTCCGCGCGCTCAAGGTCGCAGCAGACATGGCCGGCCTTCAAAACGTCGGATTACATACTCTCAGGCACTCAGCCGCATCGGTGATGCTGACCAACGGCGTACCGATCAGCGTGGTCTCCGAGATCCTCGGGCACTCCGGCATCTCGATCACCGTCGACGTCTACGGTCACGTCGCACCAGACGTCTCCCGCGACGCGGTTACACGCCTCTCCGCAGCGCTCGACGCTATCCCGTCAGGCACCGAATCGACCATAAGGTGACTTGTAAGGTGACCAAGCGTCCCACTCAAGGTGCCAGGGGCCTTACGGGAGAACCCAGACCGCCTCTGACCTGCAGTTATTCTTGTCGGGCTGACAGGATTTGAACCTGCGACCCCTTGACCCCCAGTCAAGTGCGCTACCAAACTGCGCCACAGCCCGATGCCCGTCGTGGGCCGGTCCAGCACCCGTACGTCGAAGCGGTGGGAACCTTACCGCAGCCGTGCGGGCCGGCCGTACCGGCCCTCCGCTCTCACCGGAAGTCGCGCGAGGACTGCCGTTCCTGCAGCGCCTGCGCCG
>JBASAN010000345.1:0-2136 GCA_049650625.1 Ornithinimicrobium sp. | reverse complement strand
CGAGCAGCGCCAGGCGGTCAGTGTCGCTCGTGCTCTGTGGTTCCGCCTGCCCAAGCCCAGTCAGGTGCAGGGGATGAGTGATCTCGCGATGACTCGCCATCGTGACCGTGTCGGCGAGCAGCTCGCGGCGCAGCAGGCTGAGCGGTCCAAGCGCACTGCTCATCGCGGCACGCTCGGCATCCTCGGCTGATGCGCGTGCAGGGCGTCAACGTCACGAGCCCCGGAGTCTCCTCGGCCGGCCGGGCCGCTCGAGCGATGGCCGGAGAGCGCCACACCTTTCGAGCGCGCACAGACCCGGCCAGCGCCCTGCTCGCACATCCTTCCCCGCATGCCGACGAGGCGGGCTGAGCGATGACCAACAACCCGAGACGGGCCAACGGGTATCGCCGTGACCAACTGCGTCGCCGGGTCCTCGCCGAGGAGACCCACTGCTGGCTGTGCCACCTGCCCGTCGACAAGAGCCTCGGCATCGTGCCCGGCCTCCACTCCAAGCGCTGCCTGAACGAGGGTCGCGACTGCACGGGATGTGTCTGGCACCCGAAGTCACCCGTGGTCGACGAGGTTGTGCCGGTCAGCAAGGGCGGTGATCCGCTCGCGCGAGGCAATTGCCGCCTCGCGTGCCGATGGCGACTGCAATCAGGCCCGAGGCGACGGCACGAGGGCGGCCAAGACCAAGCTCCCGCTGAAGACGAGCAGGTCGTGGTGAGCCCCCGGTGTGCCCCCTGGGGGGTACCTCTTCCCCGCCTGCGAAAGCCACCTCCGCCGACTAGGGCCCTTTCACACACAGAGATCCAGACCGTTTTTCCGTTGCCGGGGAGAGATCGGCCCTGTGTCGCGGAGGTGGCTGATCACCATCCCCGGTAGGCCACCCCCCGGCTCACTCCGGCACCACCCACCCCCCAACAGATTGTGACCCCCCATGTCGAAGCAGAAGAGACGAACGAAGCCGATCCCGCGCTCGGCGCTGGAGTCGGGTATGGACCTGGCCGAGGGTCTGATCCGGGCGATGGCCGACCACCGCGAGGACCAGGCGATGACCCTCATCAACGAGGCGAGCCGTGCGGATCTCGGATGGGCCGCAGGCGCCCTCGTCTCCGCGTTGTGGGAGTCGACCGTGCTCTGGTGCGACGGCGACGAGGCCCGCGCGGGCTCGGCGCTTCACTCGGGCGCAGACACCATCAGCGAGGCGGTCCTGATGACGAAGGTCAAGCAGGCCCTCGAGGGGGTGCGCTGACATGCCGGCATCGAACGACGTCGTGTGGATCGACGTGCTGCCCTCAATGGCGCGCTGGACCCCGACCCTCACCAAGCAGCTCGGCCCGGAGTCGGAGAAGGCCGGCGACTCGATGGGCAAGCGGATGTCGAGTGGGATGTCGAAGGCTCTGGCCGGCGGCGTGGTCGGAATCGGCGCGGTGCTGACCAAGGGGCTGCTCGACAACATCAACATCGGCAAGGCCAACGACCTGCTGGCCGCGCAGATGGGCACCACCGTCAAGGCGTCCGCCCGCATCGGCAAGCTCGCTGGGTCGCTGTACCGCGACGCCTACGGGGAGTCGCTGGAAGAAGTGCAGTCGGCCCTGCGTGGCGTGCAGTCCAACATCGGCGACCTGTCGAAGTTCTCCAACAAGGAGATCGAGGGCATGGGAGCGAAGGCGCTCGATCTGGCGACGATCATGGGCGAGGACGTTTCTGGTGTGACTCGTGGCGTGGGTCAGTTGATCCGCAATGGGCTCGCGAAGGACGCTACCGAGGGTTTCGACATCATCACCCGCGCCGCTCAGTCGGTGCCGGAGACGATGCAGGGCGAGCTTCTGGAGACGATCGAGGAGTACGGCGCGGACTTCTCTCAGCTCGGTTTGACGGGCGAGCAGGCGATGGGCGCCATCTCTGCCGCAGTGAAGGCAGGTGCCCGAAACACCGACCTCGCCGCTGACGCTTTCCGGGAGTTCTCGATCCGGGCGATCGACGGGTCCAAGGCCACCGCCGAGGGTTATCGGGCGCTTGGCCTGGACGCCGACGACATGGCACAGAAGATCGCCGCCGGTGGTCCGGTTGCGACCGAGGCGACCTCGACGATTATCCGTCGCTTGAAGGGCATGAGCGACCCGGTGAAGCAGGAGGCGGCTGGCGTCCAGT
>JBASAN010000344.1:0-11286 GCA_049650625.1 Ornithinimicrobium sp. | reverse complement strand
GGCCACGTCGAGGGCGCGGGCGCGGGTGGGGTGCCGGGGGCGATCAGCCACCGCCCACCGGCCCACTGCATCCGCTCGCAGTGACCCAGGCTGGTCTCACGGTGCTGGCGGTAGACCGCGCTGATGGTGCTCAACACGCACGCCACGACCCAGTCCGGGCCGTCGACGGCCTTGACCGATGCGCCGACCGGGGTGACGGTCACCGAGATCGCCGGGTCCTTGACCATCGTCGCCCCTGCAGCGGCTGCGTTCGTCTCGGCGGTCGCCGCGAGAAACGAGGAGACGTGACCGGTCAGGGCCCACTGCCGGAGCGTGACGGAGCCGGGCAGGCTCCACGCGGCGTGGACCTCGGCGGTGACCGGCAGGCTCATGGCCTGCAGGACCGAGACCTCGATCTGTGCCAGCTGGGCGACAGCGCCCTCGGGGGTGCGGGGGAAGCCCGTCATCACCGTCGCCGGCCCCATCTCGATCCCGGTCGGCACCGGCACCACCACGCCCCCGGGAGCGCCCCCGGGAGCGCCCCTAGTAGGGCTCGTGGTGCCTGTTGAGCTCAGGGGTCCAACCGCGTCGGCGGTAGGAGGAGTCGCCGCTTCGGGGGCCACCTCGAGCATCGGGGCGGCCGCTGCACGGTCGCGGAACTCCTGGCCACGTACCCCTCCCCGGCCGCGGTCCGGCCTCTCGTCCTCGACCACGACCGGTCCGCTCCCCCGACCTTCCGCGCCTGCGGGGCCCGCGGCGCCTGGGGCGCTTGCCTGCGTGTCCCCGGCCAGGGCACGCCACCCGGCGTAGCCCAGGCCCGCGACGAGCAGCAGCGAGAGCGCGATAGCGCCGGCAAGGACCGCCAGCAGCATGCGTCGGTCCCAGCCTGTGCCCGGAGGCACGGGGAGCTTGAGACCCGCGCCACCGGCCGCGCTCTCGTGCGAGGCCGGCGCTCGCAGGGTGGGTGCCGGGTGCCGCGACATCGTTCACACGCACCCGTCGCCGAGGATGCCGTCGAGCATCGAGGGCAGCACGAGGTAGGCGACGGCGGCGATGAGGACCACGACGACGCCGACGACACCGGCCTTCGAGGCGTGGGGCATCGAGAACACCCGGCCGGCGACGACCGCGCCGAGCCCGATGATGAGACCCATCACGAACAAGATCAGCACGCCCCACAGCACGTAGCCGGTCAGCTGGTCGGTGGGCGCCTGCGCGCCCGGCGGCGCCTGCGGGCACACCGATGGACTCCACCCACCGCCACCACCCCCTCCCTGGCCGCCTCCCTGGCCGCCTCCCTGGCCGCCCAGGCCGAGGCGGCCGGGCACCCGCAGGGCGAGGCTGAGGGAAGGCGCGACGTGGGTGGAAGCCTGTGCGGCCAGGTAACTGGTGGTGTGCAGGGCCAAGGTCGCGATGCTCATGGTCGTGGGCTCCTTAGAGGGCATATCGGACCCGATCGGGTTGCTGATGGGGTCACCGGACGGGGCGAGGGGTCGGGACGCAGACCGCCGTGGCCGTCGTGGATCCGGGCGTGTCGGGATGCGTGAAGCCGCGAGTTCGGTCCCACGGCAGCGTCACGACAGGTTCCGGATCGAGCGACGCGGCCCTGCGACTCGCTCAGCCCGCTCCACGCGTGCTGCAGCGCTCAGGCCACCCGGTGCGGCGGCACGCTCGAGTAGTCGTCGTGCGGCCCGCGACAGTGGAGGCGGGAGCGGCCCGGAGTCCACGCCGCGTAGGGCAAGATCTCGGCTGACGGGGATGCGGACGATCGCCTCCTGAGTGCACAGAAGCTCTCGAGTCAGAGACCCGGCGCTTGCGACGAGCGCGGCTGGCCACGTGCGCTGTCGCAGGCCGACCACTGCCACGAGAACGGTCCTGGCCATTAGCTGATCGCTCGTTCTCACATATCGATCGCGGGGCTCCGTCGCGTCCGGCTCGGTCGCGTCCGGATCGG
Source organism: Ornithinimicrobium sp. (assembly GCA_049650625.1). Lineage (GTDB taxonomy): Bacteria > Actinomycetota > Actinomycetes > Actinomycetales > Dermatophilaceae > Ornithinicoccus. The sequence continues at coordinate 9,353 of JBASAN010000344.1, read as the reverse complement.
TCGGGTGGCGGCCACGTAAGTCGTTCAGGCAGCTCAGCGTGCGCTCGAGGCGGCGCCAGCTCGGAATCGTTGCCCCCGCGACGAGCACCACGCACGGCGCCCGGGCGATCTGTACGGACAGCAACGGCTCGGTCCAAGCAATCCGCTCGACAGTGAGGCCGGGATCGAGGACCGAAAGGTAGAACGACTCCACGTCCGAACTGCAGCCAACGCAGTCGATGGCGCCGCAACGACCCGGTCCAGGTTGCTCGATGCCCACGTCCGTTCCCGACGAACGGGTGGTGTCTGCGGCGCAGGTGGCTCGAGCCGCAGGTGGCGGGCTGGGCATCGCTCCGACGTGATCCAGCGCAATCTGTGCACGGTGCAGGTGGACGTCCCCGCGACGCCCGTATCGCCAGCCGCTGTAGGGCGCCGCCAGCTCGCCCAGCTCCCTGGTGCTGGCACCGACCAGGCCGGAGGTGGCAGTCTCAGCCCACTCGACTACCCGAGCGGCCGGCCTACCTCGATCGAGACTGCCCGTCGTGGCGGCCTCGGCCAAGGCGAGCGCAATGGTGGTGGTCCCGACTGATCCGTGGCAGCCGATCACGGGCAGCAGCCATTCGGGCGATGCCGCCGGGGCCCCGTTCGGTGCGCCTTTCCAGGTGCGGTTCTCGGCACTCGATCCTGGTGAGCCAGGCCACGGTGCTCCGGACGCTGCGGGGCCTGCGGGTGCCCCGCCCCCGTTGCGTGGTGCGCCGCACTGGGAGGAGGCGTCGTGCACCGCGCCGATCGCAGGAGCGGGCGCTCGATACGTGCCAGCCTGCAGCGCGCGCCAGGCGCTTCGCAGCTCGCTGAGCGGGATCGGCGTCGATGCGATCGTGGTCGTGGTCGTGGTCGCGGTCGTGGTCGGCGGAGGGCCACCGGCTGCTGAGGTGCTCATCGCCCTTCTCCCTCAGGGTTGGAGGTTGCGCGAGGCGGGTCGAAGCTGGCGGGGACGTCGGAGTCGACGGGTCGCACTGGGAGCGCCATGAGTCGCAGCCGGCGGCGGTCCAGGGCGCGGCTCAGCTCGACGGGCTGGATCGCGGCAAGCGCGTCCTTCGAGTCCTGAACGGTGCGCAGATCTTCGACGCATCGCCACAGGCGCGAGACGACGTCTCGCTCGTGGCCGACCATCTCGAACAGCGTGGTGACCTCGTCCGCGCTGATGGCGTGAGCCACCGGGGCGGGTTCGATCTGCCGGACGGTCGCCCCACGATCCTTGACTGACGGGGCAGCCGGCCACGCCCGCGTCGTCGGTCGCGCGGTCGAGTGCGGTGTGGCGTTGAGCCGCCGTCCCATGTCTGTCCGCCGACCCAGGCTGGACCCCGCCCCCGGCACTGTCTCGTCGTCGAAGGTCGGGGTAGGTCCCTCGGTGAGGGTTGGCGTTGGGGTCCGACCGCGCACGAGTGGGGAGGCATCGAACAGCTCCAGCTGTCCATCGTCTGGCCGCTGCCCGCCTGCGCCGTGCCCGACGCCGTCCTCGAGGTCGTGCTCGACCGCGCGGGCGGAGACCGCCGCTGATGTCGCGCAAGGACTGTCTCGGCCGGGCATCACGCGACGTTCCTCGCCGCGACGCGGGCCGGGGTCACGCGGTCGCTCGCAGGGTCGGGGTAGCTACGCGAGGCTGCGGCCAGGTCACGCAAGACCGCCGAGATCCGACGCCGAGTACTGATCTCCGACAGGCCCATCGCCCGGGCTACCTGGGAGGTGACCTGTCGGGAGGTGAGACCGGCGCGGTTTCCGAGGCGGTTGCCCTGGCGCAGGTCGCGTGCCCGCAGAGCGCCCCGTTCGTACAAGACGCGAGCTTCCCGCATCAGACCCTCCAGCAGGAGTCGGTCGCTGCAGCTCAGCACGTGAGATTGCACGGCCCACGCCAATACGTCGCCCAGTTCGTCGACTGCATCGCCGCTGCCTGCGTCGCTCTCCAGGGCCCGCACCGTCCTGCGCCACAACGAGGCTTCGGCCGAGAGTCCCTGGGTCGACGTCACGGTGTCGTCGTCCAGGTCTCCGCCAGCGAATGCCTCAAGTGGTGTGGTGCGCGCCCAGGTCGGGTCGCGGCGCGCGACGTGCGCGAACGAGCCGTAGTCCGCGAGAACCGCTGACCGGGTGTTGGCCAAGATGTTGGCCGCGACCAGCCGGCGTCGCTGCCACGGGAACGCGCGGACCTCGACCCACAGCTGGGCGGCAACCAGTACGTCGGGGTGTTCGGTCTCCGAGCTGGGCGAGCCCCCCTCCGTGTCCGTAACGAGCACCGACGAGGCCGTCGAGGAGAGCCACGACGACGACACCGAGGACGCAGCAGTAGGAAACACCGGGCAGGCCAGCGGGGACGGCATCGACGCCGAGGTGGGTGTGCAGTGCTCGACGCCGCTCAGCGAGGTGAGGAGTCTGGAGGCCAGACGGGCCGCTCCCGGGACCAGGGTGTAGGCCAGGGCACCGGCGGCCGCGACGTCGTTGCCGCCGTCGACTGCCGCGAGCCTGGCCAGACCCAGCAACAGGGCGTCGCTCTCAGCCGGGTCCGATCGACGCAGCCAGGAACGCAGATCGTCGAAACCCTCGACCGGGGACAGTCGCGGCTCGGCGGCTCGCCAACCCGGCCAGCACTCGCGCACCTCGACGATCAGGGCGCTTCCCTCGTCGATTCCGAGCTGATGTTGCACACCCATGCCGGGCTCCTCCCGTCCGTCGTTGCTCACTCGACGAAAGGTGCCGCGCAGGTGCACCCCGGGCCGTACCCCGACCGGTGCCCCCACCTGTACCCCTGCAAGGGGTGCACCCCTGAAACCTGCGGCGTTGGTGCAGGTCACAGCCCGCCCCCCAACATCTTCGAAAACGTCTCCTCCCCGACCTCGACGAGGCCCCGTGCGGCCCGATCAGAGCTCCCCCAAGCGCGCCAGGCCCAGCAACTCTCGACAGCTGGTCCCGCAGAGCTGGCACCGGACCCGGTGCGCTGGACGCGCATCTGTCGACTGCAGCCGCGGACGACAGGTTGGCCATACGACCTCGACTATCGCCAACCCCGACACGTCGCAAGCGGGACAGGTCCGCAACCCTGCGCGTGACCAGACGCAATCCACGACGACCGTTCCGGCTGCCGGCAGGGCGCGGACGTATCGTGTCTCGGTGTCCGAGCCGTGGATCAGCCTCAAGGAGGCAGGTCGTCGTCTGGGCTGCAGTCCTCGAGCGGTGCACGACATGGTCCGGCGCGGGGACCTGGCCGCCACCCCTGTACCCGCGGGAGCCGCGCAGCGCGTGCGGCGCCTTCCCTCCATCGACGCCCAGTCCGTCGAGGCCCTGCGCGTTCGCCGCTCAGCGCTCGCGGATCAGGCTCGCCTCGAACGTGAGCAGCAACAAGCGCAGCTGAAACAGCGTCAACCGCCGGACGACGGCCACATGTGGCTGAGCGTGTCCTCGACCGCCGCGATCGCGGGGCTGCACCGCACACGGGTCAACCAGCTCATCAAGGCCGGGAAGCTGCCCGCCCTCCACCGCGGGAACCGGTGGTGGATCCGTCGCCAAGACGCAGAGGTGTTCGCCAACGCCCGCCGCTTCCGGCAGCGTCAGCACGCCGCCGCGAGCAACCGTCCCCGCGACCACGGCGACCACGGCGACCACGGCGACACGGCGACCAGGCGGACGCCGACCCCAACCGCGAAGATCCAGGATGAGGGCTGGAACGAGCGCAGTCGACCTACTCGGACGGATGAACGCTGCGTGTAGACGCCTCGCTGACGCTCATGCCACCGCCAGCGCCATCGCTGGGGCCGTCACCGTCTGGGTCCGCGTCTTCGTTCCCGGTCCCGGTCCCGTCATCGCCGTCGGGGTCAGCACGCAAGGCGATGGAGGCGGCGATGGTGGCGACCAGCTCGACGTCGGCCCGATCGAGCAGCGGAGAGTCCAAGAGCGCACTGAGCACCGTGAGTCCCGCCTCGGCACGATCGGTGTCACGGTCAGTGGCCAGCTCCGTGGCCCACCGCAGCATCCTCATCGTCTCCTCACGTTTGCGCCACCGATCGAGCTCTAGCGCGCCCCGACGCGACAAGACGTGCCCGACCAGCGCCCCGGCGAATGCGAGCACCGGCGTCGCGATGAGGACGAGCACCGACGTGAGGTCCATCAGCAGTCCCGTCGCCAGCACGCGTACGACACCGCGCGGCCGGACCACGACGACGTCCTCGCGCCAACTGGACGCGAGACCCGCACAGTCCCCGCCAGCCACGCACGCACGCAACGCCGATGCATACCGCCATGGTTGCACTCCGTGTCGCGGACACCGGCACTCCGCGCCGTCGTCATCTGGATCCTGCCCAGGCAACTGTTGGCGGTGACTGGACCTCGCAGCTATCTCCGTCTGACTCGGACTCTCGGCCCCCGCCTGTCGGCAGCGGGCGTCAGTCCGGCGCATCCTCGGGGCCTGCTGGCGCCGGAGCATGGCGTCGCATGGCGGCCCGTACCGCTGGTTCGCCTGCTCACGGCACCGCGGACCAGCCGACCCGACCAAAGTCATCGAACCTCGCTAGAGGTGTTGTCGGTAAGGACCTCGGGCAGCCAGCATGCCCAGGTCCCGTCGTGCGGCGGCGCGTGGATCATCGGTGTCGGGCAGCCTGTGAATCACTGTGTGGAACAACCGTGTTGGTGCCGACTCGTCCGCGGTGCTCGGGCCCCAAGGACCGCAGGACACCGAGCGACGCTCCGTGCCAACTGGGGCCGGCGGTGGCATGATGGAGTCATGAGTAGCGCAGCGGCGTCTCCGTCTTCGGTTCGCATCAGGGCTGCTCGCTTGCGACTGAAGGCCGACGGCCGGCTCCAGCGGGACAGCCCAGCCAAGATCAAGGAGATCGCTGCCGAACGGGCACAGGCCCAGACTCGGTCGGAGTCTTCCGCAACCTGAGCCCGGTCGGCATGTGGGGTCGGGGTTTGCGGCGAAGCGCCCAGCCAAGTAGTCGATCGGGCCCCCGACGAACTCCACCTTCGATTGAGTCTGGTGGTCCCCATGACTCGTGCGGATTTGTCAGCCGGCGAGGCCACCGCGGCGGGGCCAGGTCGCCGAGCCCGCGGGGTCTGCGGTTCGGCTCGTGCCGGTCGACGAAGTCAGCCAGCGGTGGTGGTCAAGGATCTGCTGGGTCCGCTCGCTGAGGTCGCGCGGTGGCCCCCCATCGTCGGAGCGGTCACACACGTCGTCTCGCAGGATCCTGTGCGCCTCCCCCGGGTTACCCTCGGCCTCGCAGACACGGACCACGCACAACCGCGTCGCCTCCTCCTCGGGCGCGGCGAGCGCCGCGAGCTCGGCGGCCGCTCGTGCCTGCGGGATGAGGTGACGGTGCAGGCTGTCGGTGACGATCAGGAACGCCACGTCGGCAACAGCGGGGCCTAGGAAGAGATCGGCACGCTCGTCGACCAGCCACGTCCACCCGCCCTGACGAAGCTTCGAGAAGGGACGCCCCGAGACCAGCCGCAGGGTGGCACGCAGGTCGTCGATTCCTGCTGGTCCCCGGCTCTCTCCGCGCAGGCGCAGCCTGGCGAACAGGTCGGCGTCGAGCAGCAGGTCGCGATCAAGGGCATAAGTCGGGAGCCCGCGTACTTGCGCGCTCGGGGCCTGGTCGGCGTTCGGCAGATACATCTGCCCCGTGCGTGGGTTGACGCCGAGCCAGGCCCGCAGGGTGCTGAGGTGCTGGCGAATCTTCGCTGGTGTCGTGCCGAAGGCAGTGATGAGCTCGTCGCGATCTGCGCCGACCTCGCCGCGTAGCGCCAGGTAGGCCAACAGTTCAGTCAGGTAGGCGCGTTGCTTGGTGGGCGCGCGACCGTACGCGCGCGCGGTCACCGGTCCGAGGAGCTGCAGGCGCGGGCGGCGGCAGTCGGGGTCGGACCAGTCGCGGAGGTCGTCGTCGAGACGCGGGTCGGCGTCTACGACATCTCGTCGGGTGCTCAAAGGGACCCGCGGCGCAAGTCTGGCGAGGTCGTCGCTGGTCACAGCAGCCGCGTCCAGGTACTCAGCGTCCGGTGCCGGGAGCACTGACTCGCTCGGGTCGTCCACAAACGCGGCCGACGGAACGAACGAAGGATCCCCACCAGGGGCAAGCACCGGCCCGGGATCGACTCGGGCCACGACGTGCTCGGCGCGAATCGCGCCGCCGCGGTCGGCGAACGTGTCCCACCCGCGCGGGGCGTCCTCGACCCCCTCGCCGTTGCTGTTCCCGTTCCCGCTGTCCTGGTCGTCGACGGTGACCTCGGCCTTGGTATCGGCGACTGCGATGTCACCAGGCAGGTCGGCTTGCGCCAGTAGCGCGGCACAGCCCGCGGCCTCGGCCGCCGGCAGGCCGACAGCGTCAAGGACTAGACCCACGGCGGGAACACGGAGGCTCCCGTCGGCGTCGATGTTGACGTCGACCGGATCCGTTGCGTGGTTGAGTCTCGTGCCCGCAATAAGCCCGGCATCGTTGGCGTAGCTGGACGTGGACTGCGGGTCGACATCTGGGTCGGACAGGTCGACGACGACGACAGCGGTGGCGGCCCGGCTGGTCTCCGAGCGCACGAGGTCGACCAGCTCCGCACCAACCGCCGCCCATCCGGCGTCGTTCCTCGTCCGGCCGTCCTGCGTCGGTGCGCTCCCGGTGGGCTCGGCTCGGCTGACCTCGTCGTACGCGGCGGCCGGGACGGGGTCCGGCTGGTCGCTCGGACCCGGATCTGGTCGCTGATCAGTGCGAGGTTGGGCGAGTACCACCAAACGGGCCGGCCAGGTGTCGGTGCCGACCTGCCCCGTGCGTCCATTGGCTGCGGTGGTCTCGAGGGCCCGGGACCGCGCGACCGCCCGGGTGGCGTGCATTCTCACGTCGTCGAGGCATGCCCGGACAGCATCAAAGTCACAGGGATCGTGGAAGGCGATGCGCGCGGGGTCCATTGCCTCCGCCTCGGCGGCAGTGCCGATGCAGTCCACCAACACCTGCTGAGACCACGCGCTGGCGCTCAGCTCCGCGACCAGGTGACGCACGAAGTCACTGCCACGTTCGGGGTCTCCGGTGATGCGCACCCCTGCGAGCTCCTCGTAGTTGAGGAGCCACACAGCCCCGTCGGCGGACGACCCGGCGGTAGCCAGCAGCGGGTAGGGCGCCTCGACTGCCTCGGGGCCAACCTCGGGTCCTCGCGCATCACTCCCCTGACCGGCAACGCCTCGATCATCGCGCCGAACACTAGCCGCGTCGAGCAGACCGAGCTGGTCGGTCTGGTCGGTCTGGTCGGTCTGGCCCGGCTGTTGTGCCTGGGTGGTCGGCGCAGACCAGTGCAGGGAGTCGCCCTCGTCGCGCCACGGTGCCGGGAGGTCCGCCGGAGCGGTCAGATGCAGCACGACACGGTTCCCTATGGCCTTCTGGGCCGCTGTGCCCGCTGATGCCGCGGTCGTGAGCTCGACAGCGCCCAGTGCGGGCATCGGTGTGTGGTGGGTAGCGCTCCACGCCGCGAGCGCGCGCAACATGGTGTCCAAGGTCTGCACGCTCGTCGCGGCGGTGTCGCTCACGATGATGCTCTTCTCGATGCCGGCCAGGCTCGGCGAAGGACGCGCGATCGTCGTGCCCGGCAGTCGGTCTCGGGTCTGGGAGCGACGACGCGACCGCAAGGTGAGCAGGAGGCCGCCTGCCAGCACCATGCCGCCGCCGGTCAGCGCCGTGAGCATCCACGCAGGTGTGTCGAACTCGTCGGCGGCGGAACTGGCGCCGATGGCCGCGTCGTTTCCCGCACCGGGCTCGGCCTCGGCGCGGGAGCCGGCCTCGGAGCGGGAGCCGACCTCGGAGCGGGAGCCGACCTCGGAGCCGGGCGAGTCGACACGTGACGGGCGTTCAGCAGGCGGGGACTGTTCTGCTGCGACAGTTGGGGCCGCCGTCGCCTCCGCGCTCTGGTTTGATGGCTGCGGCGAGACCGGCGGAGTCCGCGTGATTGGCTCTTGCGCGCCAGCGCCTTCCGACGTGCCACGTCCAGACCGCGGCGTGCCTGCAGAGCCAGACTGATCGGACCCTCGTTCTTCGGAACTCGCGCGGCGCGGCGCAGACGGGCGCGGTTCGATTGAGGACGGCGTAGCGGGCTGCGGCCGCGTCGTCGAGGCGGGAGGGACCACCAGGGTCCATCCGACGTCGATGGCGTTGGGGTCCTCGAGCTGCTCGCCGCCGGGTTGGGGGGTGTCGCGGTTGGCGGTGAAGATCTCCGGGTATCGGGTCCCGTCGCCGAGCTGGTCCTCAGCGATGTCCCAGAGCGTGTCGCCGACCTCGACGAGGTACCCGTTGCCCTGATCCGCTCGGCCCGCGAACGCGGCGGGGACGGCAAGCACCCAGCCGGGGCGGATCTGGTCGGCCGAGGAGAACACGACACCGTCGCCCATGGTGCGACCTGAGTTCGCTGCTGCGATCTCAGTCCACCGGTCACCCTCACCGAGGTAGGTCTCGGCCAAGGACCACAAGCTGTCCCCACGACGCACCTCGACCTGCACCTGCCGGGACTCCCCGGCACGAGACGCCGAAGCAGGTGAGATCGTGCGCTGCGCCGACATGTGACTCGAACCTTCACGCGCCGCGGCGTGTGACGTAGACGTGTCGGCACCGGTTGCTGAAACACGCTGTGCTCTTGCCGAACCCGAGGCGCCCGTGGTGGCGTCGGTGGTGTCGGCTGTCGAGGACGTGCCAGTGGACTGGCCCTGAGTCTGGGTAGGGGTTTGGGTGTGGGCGTAGGCGCTGTCGAGGCCGACGGTCAGAGGGGCGACGACGCTGGTGGTGATCACCGCGCCGATCAGCGCGCGCGCGAGGTCCTGCTGGATGCTGAAGACCGGCAGCCGGACCTGGACTGCGCTGTCGGCGAGAGCCGCATAGGCCTCCACGGCCAGGCTGAGGCTCAGCTGGGCCCACGCGATCCACACCACCACGGCCAGCAGGCCCAAGATCGCGTCGTCGGTCAACGCCGAGGTCAGGTCGACGCCTTCTGCGGGGTAGGGGTTGCCGATGAACGTCACCAGCAGCACCGGCGGCGCGGTCACGATCACCAGCACCGCGATGACAGCAGCAGCTGCCTTGAGTTGCCTCACGTCTGGGTCCCCTCTGTGGTGGTGCTCATAGGCCGTCGTCGTCGATCGAGGTAGCGGTGGCGGTCGCGCTGACGTCGAGGGAGCCGATGCCGACCATCGACAGCACCGCGGGCCGGTAGGTCCCGTGCACGGTGACGGTGACCTGGTCGCCGGTGATGCTCACCGACCCGGAGGCGCCGGCGTTGGCCAGGTAGCTCCGGGCCGCCCCCTGTGCCTGGCCGGTGACCAATGCGCTGCGGCCGCTTCGCAGGCTGGACTCGCTCAGCTTGTCCGA
>JBASAN010000343.1:0-2080 GCA_049650625.1 Ornithinimicrobium sp. | reverse complement strand
ACCGGCACGTTCTGATCGTGCAGGCCACGAAGAACCTGTGGGGGCGACCCACCCTCAAACCGCTGCACATCCACGCCGGTGGCGTGGTCTGGGCCGGGGACTACCTGCATCTGGCGGGCACCCGGCGGGGCATCTTCACCGCGCACGTCGACGACATCATCAGGCTGGAACCCAGCGACACGACCTTCGACTATCGCTACGTCCTTCCGGTGCGGTTCACCTACGAGGCTCATTCAGCCAGCGACGTCGAGCAACTCCGCTACTCGTTTTTGTCCCTGGACCGCAGCGCCAACCCACCGGAGCTGATCGCGGGCGAGTACGGCACGAAGGACATGAGCACGCGCATCGTCCGCTTCCCGATGGACCCCGAGTCATCCCTGCTGCACCGCGGAGACGACGGTGCCACCCGCCCCATCTTCATGGACGCCGGCGGGGTCGGCCATATGCAGGGCGTCACCGTCGTGGGTGGCCGCTACTTCGTCACCACGAGTCGGGGGAAGAACACCAACGGCGACGTGTATGCCGGCCAACCGGGTGACCTGCGACGGCACCGCGGCGTCCTGCCCCCCGGACCCGAAGACATCACGTACTGGCCGTCCCGGGACCAGCTGTGGTCCCTCTCGGAGTATCCGGGGCGCCGGTTCGTGTTCGCTATGGATCGCAGCCGCTTTGAGTGAGACGGTGTCGTGGCGGGTGGTCGCCCTCCACATCGCTACGGAACGTCGGGGCGAACTGATCTCCGTCGACCACATCGACGTCGAGGCCGGGCGCGGTGTGGTCGGGGACCGCTACTACGGCACCCGTCATCGGCACATCTCGGTGCAGTCCGCGACCTCGTTGGCGCTGGCCGCCGAGCAGTGGGGCTACCCGCTCGAAGCGGGTTCCACGCGACGGACCGTAACCCTCTCCGGTGGCGAGGTGCCGAGCACCCCCGGTAGTCGGATCCTTCTCGGTCCCCTCCGGCTCGAGGTCGTCCGCATCGCCGCGCCGTGCCTGGTCATGGACCAGATCAACGGCGACGGCGCCCGCCGGGCCCTGCACGGACGCGCCGGGTCGGTATGCCGCGTGCTGACCGGTGGCCGGCTCAACCTCGGCGACCGCGCTCAGCTCGACTAGCGGCGCTCACTCGTTCGACGGGACCGCGTTTCCTGTCTCGACGTGGAAGATCTCGTGGTGCACGTGGTCAACGTCCGCGCCAGCCTCGGCGAGTGCCTCCTCGACGGCGGTGACCATGGGGTGCGGCCCGCACAGATACCACTCGTCGACCTCACCCACGGGCACCAGTCGTTCGATGAACCGTCTCATCCGGGCGAGGTCGATCCGGCCGGCGAACAGCTCGTCCTCCTGGGGCTCCTGGGACAGCACCGAGAAGAGACTGAAGCGGTCCCCATATTCGGCCTGCAGGGCGCGCAGCTCCTCGCGGAACATCGTCGAGGCCGCACCCTTGTTACCGAAGATCAACGTCACCCGGCTGCGCGGCTCCTCCTCCAGCGCCGTCGTGATGAGGGAGAGCACCGGGGTGATGCCGGACCCGGCCGCCACCCCGACGTGGTGCCGCGACGAGTAAGGCTGGGTCGGCACGGTGAAGTCGCCCATCGGAGGCATCACCGACACCACCTGCCCCGCCAGCGCTGAGTCGTTCAGCCAGTTCGACATCAACCCGGTCGGCACCCGCGCGCTGGCTACTCGCAGCCGACCACTCTCGTCGTAGGCTCGCCGCGACATACAGATGGAGTAGGACCGGCGCACATCCTGACCGTCGATCTGCGTCCGCAAGGTCAGGTACTGGCCCGGCTCGAAGGCGAAGTCCTCGCGCAAGTGCGGGGGCACACCGAGCGCGATGACGACGCTCTCCTCGGTCAGTCGCTCGACGTCCACGATCGGCAGCTCATGCCATCGCGGCCGACGAGGGCTCGCAACGATCAAAGACCCGCCCATGGACACCATTTCTCCTTCACAGTGGGGCTTCAGGCTAGAGACCCGTAGAGACGCCTGACGGGCCAGGGTCGGGGCACCTGCGTCGTGGGCGGTGCTCACGATGGGAGAGACTGCTGCCGTGAGCCCGAGCCACGACCATCCC
>JBASAN010000342.1:0-1822 GCA_049650625.1 Ornithinimicrobium sp. | reverse complement strand
GTGCGGACGTCGTGCCCGGCGACGCGCAGCGTGCCCTTCTCGAGGCGGGCCAGCGTGGCGATGGTGCGCACCAGGGTGGTCTTGCCGGCGCCGTTGGGCCCGAGCAGCGCGAAGACCTGCCCGCCGGCGACGGTGAGGTCGAGGTCGTCAAGAGCGCGGGTCTGACCGTAGGTCTTGGTGAGGCCGGTGGCCTCCAGCATCGGTTCCATGCCATCGAGCCTGCGGTGCATCTGAACAGTTGTCAACCATCTGGATGAGTGACTATGTGTGACGTACGGTTGACCTATGTCCGACGCCCGGCGACAGCCCGACCCCCAGGCCCGTGTGCGAGACGCCGAGCGCAGCCGCGCCGCGCTTCTCGATGCGGCGCAGGCGGAGTTCGCCGAGAAGGGCTTCGCCGGCGCCCGGGTCGATGCGATCGCCGCGGGGGCCGGGTTGAACAAGCAGCTGATCTCCTACTACTTCGGCGGCAAGCGCGGGCTCTACGACGCAGTCGCCGAGCGCCTGGCCTCGAGGAGTGCCGAGTTCGACGCGCCGGGCACGACGCTGGTCGAGCTGTTCCTGCACTACTTCGACCTGTTCCACGCCGAGCCCGAGCTGCACCGGATCTTCCTGCGCGACGCGATGGACCAGAACCCCGCCGAGGTCGACCACGAGCCGGACCACCCCGACGTGGCCGGCCTGCGCGCCCGACAGCAGGCCGGCGAGATCGGTGACGATCTCGACCCCGCCTTCGTCCTGCTGTGCCTACAGTCGATGGGCGTGATCAGCGCGACGTTCCCGAGCGAGGTCAAGCGGCTGACCGGTCTCGACCCGGGCTCGGCAGAGTTCCGCGAGCGCGCGTCCGAGCAGTTCAGCCGGATCGTGCGCCGCCTGGTCTGAGGCCCGCTGCGGGCCGAGACTGCTCGCGATCGAGCCCGGGGCCGGCGATGCGCAGACGGGAGGAGAGCCCCATGTCGCGATCGGCTGTTACCTCGAACCCATAGGCTCGCAAGCATGCCAGCGCTCACTAGTCATCGGGTCGATCGACGCGACTTCGGTCATGGCACGAGGCCGGCGTCCGTTTCGACATCGCTGCGGTTATCGCTTGGCAGCCCCTTTCGTATACTCCCCAGCGCTGATGGTGGCGGCTGCATTGCTCACGACCACCTGCATGAGCACGTGCGCAAGGGAGTAAGTACGTAGGCGGATGCTGTAACACTTCTACCGCGGAAGAATGCGGTCTATGACCCAACGACGTGTCCTTATCTTGATTCATCTTGTCTTGTTGCTCGCCGGCCTCGGATACCTCGCGCTTACGATCACCGTGGGAAGCACCCCGGATGCCAACATAGGAACCAGTCTGGCCGCGCTATGGCTGATCGCCCTCGGTTCGCCTTGGGGCTGGCCACTGCTCGCTACCGATATGGCGGATGGCTGGTTCTTCTTGCTAGCGGCAGCCAGCGCCCTGCTCAACTTCGGTGTACACGTTGGTGTCAGCAGGCGCCGTGCCCGCCACTGACCAAGCATGCGTTCAACTTCACTCGCAAACTCCCTCGTACGACGCGGGACGAACTCGCTCCGCAACCCATTCTGACTGCGCGCGTCCCGCGTGACGATCCCGCACCGGCGACGCTCCGCGAGCCCATCCCGCACCGGCGACGCTCCGCGAGCCCATCCCGCACCGGCGACGCTCCGCGAGCCCATCCCGCACTGGGGTCGGTCGTGGTCGCCCAGGCTTGGGTGTAGCACCTACCCCGTTCGGGGCTACACTCGATCCATGCCGACCACGCGCCCCCGACACTTCGTCACCGAGACCGACGATCTCGCGCGAGCCCTCGAC